>JAFYRZ010000196.1 GCA_017546745.1 Clostridia bacterium | reverse complement strand
TCGGTATGTATGCCGCGCGGCACGCCCGCTGCATAACGGATCGTTATTTTGCCTTTGCCGAGGCTTTGGGCTTTCGGTGAATTAAGGAGCTTTTAATGCACGAAAAAATTATCGGTGGAAGACTGCCGTCGGTCGGCGCTCTTTCCTACCTCGGTGATTCTGTTCATTCTTTATACGTCAGGCGTATGCTCGTCGGCCGCGGACTTTCAAAGGCGGCGGACTTAAACCGCGAGTCGCTTAAGTACGTTACCGCAGAGGCACAGGCGGCATGCTTTTCAAAAATAGAGCCGCAGCTTTTGGAGGACGAGCGCGAGGTGTTTAAGCGCGCCTACAACTCCACGCATCTTAATAAGCCAAAGCGCGCCTCAGGGCAGGATTATCGCACGGCAACCGGGTTTGAGGCGGTGCTTGGAATGCTTTATTACATAGAGGACGAGGAAAGGCTTTATATGCTCCTCGACGTAGCTCACGGTGAGTGAGATGACTCCGGATAAAACGAAAGGATATATAAAATGATTCAGAAGATTAAAGGAACGATGGATATTCTCCCCGACGAAACTCCGCTTTTCAGGTACGTTGAGGGCATTATGCGTGAGGAGGCAGAGAAGTACGGCTACGGCGAGATCCGCACCCCCACCTTTGAAAATACAGAGCTTTTCGTCCGCGGCGTTGGAGATACGACCGACGTTGTTCAGAAGGAAATGTATACCTTTGCGGACAGAGAGGAGAACCGCTCTATCTCTCTTCGTCCCGAGGGCACGGCGTCTGTTGCCAGAGCGATCATTGAGAACGGAAAATGCTCTGATCCCATGCCTCTTAAGTATTACTACATAATCTCCTGCTTCCGTCACGAGAAGCCCCAGGCGGGAAGAAGCCGCGAGTTCTTCCAGTTCGGCACGGAGATGTTCGGCTCTGAGAGCCCTGCCGCAGATGCTACGGCTATCGCTCTAGCTTACTCTGTTCTTAAAAGACTTGGGCTTAACAACGTTAAGCTTCATATAAACTCTATCGGCTGTAAGGAGTGCCGTCCCAAGTACCGATCCTCTCTCGTCAGCTATTTTGACGAGCGCCGCGAGTGCCTTTGCGATACCTGTAAGGGCAGACTCGAGAAGAACCCTCTCCGTCTTCTTGACTGTAAGGTTCCCGAGTGCGCTAAGATGGCAGTCAACGCGCCCAAGACGGTCGACCACCTTTGCGAGACCTGCGAGAGCCGCTTTACCCTCCTTCGCGCCGCTCTTGACGCTATGCAGATAGAGTACGTCGTTGACCCCTCTATCGTAAGAGGTCTTGACTATTACACCGGCGTTGTATTTGAGTTTATTGCCGACGGCATCGGCTCGCAGTCCACGGTTTGCGGTGGCGGTAGATACGACGGACTCGTTGAGTCGCTCGGCGGCCCTGCGCTCTCCGGCATCGGCTTCGGTATGGGTATAACCCGAGTTCTCCTCGCTATGAAGGAGGCGGGTGTTGCCGATATTAAGCCTGCGACCCCCACGCTTTATATTGCCGCTCTCGGTGAGCGCGCTATGATTAAGGGACTCTCTATCGCAAAGCGCCTGCGCGACGAGGGCAGGTACGCAGAGTGCGATATCGTTGGAAGAAGCCTTAAGGCACAGATGAAATATGCAAACAAAATAGGCGCGGCTTATACCCTTATCATCGGTGACTCCGAGATAGACGCGGGTAAGGCTCAGCTTAAAAATATGTCGGACAGCTCTCAGGTAGAGGTTGATCTTGACGCATTTACTATATAAATAATTGCCAACGCATCTTAGTCGGCAGGCTTCGGAAACGACGGTTTTCTGTGCCGTAAACGTAACGCTAAGATGCGTTGATCTTTAGGCGAGGTATTTTATGAGGGACAGACGCGACTTTTTGCCGCTTACGGCACAGGACGTTAAGGATAGAGGCTGGAGCGAGGTAGACTTTGTCTACGTTACGGGTGACGCATACGTTGACCACCCCTCCTTTGGCGTTTCCATAATAAGCCGCACGCTTGAGGCGGAGGGCTTTCGTATAGCCATTCTTTCTCAGCCGGATTATAAGAGTGCTGAGGCGTTTCGCCGCTTCGGCAGGCCGAGGCTCGGCTTTCTCGTTACCGCGGGAAATATCGACTCTATGGTCGCGCACTATACCGTTTCAAAAAAGCGCCGCTCATACGACTATTATTCCGCGGGCGGTAAAATGGGCGCAAGACCCGATAGAGCCGTAATAGTTTACTGTAACCGTATCCGTGAGGCATACGGCGACGTGCCTATCATCATCGGCGGACTTGAGGCGTCGCTTCGCCGCTTTGCGCACTACGACTACTGGGACGATAAGCTCCGCCGCTCGGTCTTGGTTGACTCAAAGGCGGATATCCTTACCTACGGTATGGGTGAAAAGATACTCGTAAGGCTTGCGAGGCTTCTTGACAAGGGCGTTCCTATAAAAAAGATCCGCGACGTGCGCGGTTGCGTATATCTTGCAAAGCGCGGGGATACCGTGCATTTTGACACCGTTGAGTGTGGCGATTTTAACGAAATGAAGGAAAACAATCGCGCCTACGCGGACGCGTTTGCTATCCAGTACAAAAATACCGACTCGGTAAAGGGTAAGGCTGTGATCGAGTATTACGACGACAGAATGCTCGTGCAAAATCCGCCTATGCCGCCGCTTGAGAGGGAGGAGCTTGACAGGGTCTACGCGCTCCCCTACGCGCGCGATTATCACCCCGATTACGAGGCGGAGGGCGGAGTTCCCGCTATAACCGAGGTCAAGTTCTCCATAACCCATAACCGCGGCTGCTTCGGCGCTTGTAATTTCTGCGCCCTCGCGTTCCACCAGGGCAGAGAGGTGCGCTCCCGCAGTCACGATAGCGTTATGGCAGAGGCTCGCCTTATCGCAAAAATGCCCGACTTCAAGGGCTATATAAACGACGTTGGCGGTCCTACCGCAAACTTCAGATACCCCTCGTGCGAGGAGCAGAAAAGGAACGGAGTTTGTCCTAACAGAAAATGCCTCTCGCCTACTCCCTGTAAAAATCTTAAGGTCGATCATACAGAATACGCCGCTCTCCTCCGCGATATAGAGAAAATAGACGGCATCAAAAAGGTGTTCGTAAGATCGGGCATTCGCTTCGATTATCTTATGTACGACGAGGACGACGAATTTTTTCGTCAGCTCGTTTCAAGACACGTTTCGGGACAGCTTAAGGTCGCGCCCGAGCATTGCTCAAATAATGCTCTTACTATGATGGGTAAGCCTCCGATAGAGGTCTTTGAGGCTTTCAGAAGCAAGTATTTTAAGCTTTGCGGTGACGCAGGGCTTGAGCAGTATCTCGTTCCCTATCTTATGTCGAGCCACCCCGGCACGACGATGACCGACGCGGTAACGATGGCGATATGGCTCAAAAAATGGGGCTACTCGCCCGAGCAGGTGCAGGACTTCTATCCCACCCCGGGAACGATCTCGACGGTAATGTATTACACGGGAATTCACCCGATGACAAAAAAGACGGTATACGTAACCACTGACTATCGCGAAAAGCAGCTTCAGCGCGCGCTCCTTCAGTTCACAAGACCCGAGAACGCAAACCTCGTAAGAGAGGCGCTCAAGCTCGCGGGCAGGGAGGATCTTATCGGCTTTGATAAGGGCTGCCTCGTTAAGCCGGATTACAGAGCGGCAAAGGGTAAATTCGACCCGACGAGAAAAAGCGAGGACAGGCTCCGCCAAAAGGACCGTAAGCCTAAGGCTGACGGCAGAGGATCGGGTAGCGCAAGAAATTCCGTAGGAAGCAAAAAATCAGCAAAAAATACAAAAAACGGAGCTAAATCCCGCTCTAATCAGTACATATCAACAAAGAACGCAAAATTTGGCACAAAGGACGCGAAAAAGGGCAACGGTGCCCGTCCCACAGTAAGGAAGCAGAGGGGC
>JAFYRZ010000195.1 GCA_017546745.1 Clostridia bacterium | reverse complement strand
TGTGAACAAGCTTGATGGGCTCTTCTGTTCTGCTGTCACGGTATGCGTATGTAGGAGTGACAGGGGTATCCCCCTTCATAAGAACGTAGTCAACGCCCCAGGTATCGATAGAAAGGCTCTCGATATTGCCGAATCTTTTTATACTCTCGGCAATTCCCGCCTTGACCTCGCGAAAGAGCCTGTCGGTATCCCAAACGAGGTGTCCGTCCTCGGTATCCATACCGTTAGGAAAACGGTAGACCTCCTCGGTCATAAGCTCCCCATCCTTCATATAGCCGACTATATGGCGTCCGCTCGACGCACCGATATCTATCGCAAGATAATATTTCATAGGACTTTCCTTCCCTTAAATTTTTCGCATATAACAAGTATATTATATATTAAATATTTTCTTTTGTCAAGTGAAATGTTTATTATTGGTCCGACTAAAAAAAGAAAAAGGGACCGGTAGGAAGCCCTGCTCAAAAATCCTTGGCGCCGGGGTCCTGCCTGTCCTCTTTTCGGTTATTTTTTGTTAGCCTTCCTTCTCTCAAGATGCATCGCGTAGAGTATCTCGGTCGCGAAAGCAAGCTTCGTTACGACGTCGGTCTTGTTCTTCGGGTAGCAGAAGAAGGAGTCGTTCTCGCAGGAGATATCGATGCAGTCAAAGGGCTTTATATAGCACCAATCGTACTCGATATGCAGGCTGTTTGACTGAAGCGGCTGACGGCGGATGCGGTATTTTTCACCGCGATACTCACCCTCAAGAAGAAAGCCCTCCTCGGGGTCGTGGGTAAGCCTTGCGTCACCAAGATGCTCGAATTTCCAGCAGCGGGGCTGCGAATATACGTCAACCTCATCGGAGAACGAGTACTCTCCGCGCTCGATCTCTGACTTTACCTGCTCTCTTTCCCAAAGGAACCAGTCGGGAACGCGGGAGAACTCGGTCTCGCCCTCGTTTGCCCGAAGCTCACCGTTTTCAAGGAGAGTCCAGCGCTTTCCGCACTCCTTACAGTAGATCTCAGCACCCTCGGATGCCATTTTAGACTCCGCCTTGCAGTGCGGGCACTGATAAAGTATCTTATGTAAGCCCTCTGCGCGATAGGGCTCGTCGATGATTATGCCGTTGTCCCTCTGATACTTATAGTCGTCGTAGGTGAGGGCGGTCTTGATAGCCGCGTTTATCTCCTCTACCGACATTCTGTCGATATCCTCGGGGGTGAGTATCTTGGTTGCGGTGGTATGGAGCGGCACCTTACGCGGCTTTCTGAAATTCCAGAAAGGGGTCATAAGGTGGTTGCCCTTATGCACTATCGTAACGATCGGAACTCTACACTTTTTAACGAGCATACCAAGCGACTCGGGGATATACGAGGTAATTCCGCAGGGGGAATATCTCGCCTCGGGGTACATGCAAAGCACGTCGCCGCGGTCAAGGCACTTACGAATGGACTTTATAAGGTGGAGGTCCATGGTAAACTTTCTCGTTCCGATAGCTCCGATAAGCTCCATAAGCCAGGGGCGGCGGTAATATCCGTCAAGGTTAACTACGTTGTTAACTCTGTGCGGAGTGGTTACCATTGCGGCAAGCTCAAAGTCGATAAAGTACATATGGTTTGAAAGGATCATATAAGGCGGCTTAAGCCCCTCCATATTCACCTTTTCTATTTTATATTTTTTGCCGATGAGAAGTATTTTTGAGAGAAGCCAGATAAGCCATACGAAAAAATACGGCTGGCGGATAGGGTATTTTGCGGTCTTGTAGCGTTTTTTATTCTTGTAATTAACGTCGATATTGCCGTTGCTTAACATAATACCTCCTGTTTTTTAAAATTCCCGTAACATTATACACAAAAAACCTTAATAAATCAAGTTTTTTATAGAAAAAAGTTGAAATCGGCAGATTTTAGTGGTAAAATATAAGAAAAAACGGAGAATTTTATGGACGGCCGGATCATTTTAGCGCTCGTCGCCTTGGGGCTTGTGCTCCTTTCGCTAACCACGGCGGCGATATGCTTTTTTAAAATATTTTACAGACAAAAGGAGCAGACCGAGCGCTACCCCATACCGCCCGGCGAGATCTACGAGGCTTATCGCGATCAGCTTATCGCCTGGATGATGGAGATAGACGAAATGCCCCACGAGGACGTTGAGATAAAGTCTTTCGACGGTCTTACGCTTCGCGGCAGGTACTACGAATACAAAAAGGGTGCGCCGACCGAGATACTCTTCCACGGCTATCGCGGAACCTCATACCGCGACCTTTGCGGCGGTGTTTACCGTACTCACGCGCTCGGCAGAAACGCGCTTATCGTTGACCATAGGGCGAGCGGAAGAAGTGAGGGCAAGATCATCACCTTTGGCGCAAGGGAATCGCGCGATATCCTTTCCTGGGTCGAGTATTTCGTCCGTGAGCGCGACCCTGACGCGAGGATAATTATAACCGGAATTTCAATGGGCGCGGCATCCGTTCTCACTGCTTCGGGCTACCCCTTGCCAAAAAACGTCGTAGGCATTCTTGCCGATTGCGGCTACACCTCAACCAAGGAGATTATCAAAAAGGTTATCCGCGATATGAAGCTGCCGGCAAATATCCTCTACCCCTTTGTAAGGCTCGGTGCTATCCTCTTTGGCAGATTTGACCCGAACGGGCGCTCTGCCATCGAC
>JAFYRZ010000194.1 GCA_017546745.1 Clostridia bacterium | reverse complement strand
TTCCCGAGGCGAGCCGCTTAACGAGTCGGTTGAGCAGGAAATACAGGAAAATACCAACAGGCTTATAGAAACGCTCGCATCCTTTAACGTCACCGTTTCGATAAAGGGCGTTGACAGAGGACCCAGAATCACGAGATACGAGGTCGTTCCCGGTCCCGGCGTTAAGGTAACGCAGGTAACCAACCTTGAGAACGACATAAAGCTCTATCTTGCCGCAGAGGGTATGAGAATCAAAGCACCCATTCCCGGCAAGAGCGCGATAGGCATCGAGATCCCCAACAAAAAGGCGGAAACGGTAAGGCTTCGCGACCTTATCGAGACCGAGGACTATACCGAATCTACCTCAAAGACGCTTTTCTGCGTAGGTAAGGACGTTGCGGGCATGCCCGTATTTAACGACATTGAGAAGATGCCGCATATGCTCGTCGCGGGTGCGACCGGTATGGGTAAGTCGGTATTTATCAACTCTATGATGATAAGCTTACTTTACAAGGCGCGCCCCGACGAGGTAAGATTTATCATGATCGACCCGAAAAAGCTCGAGTTTAATATGTATAACGGCATCCCCCACCTTCTCGTGCCCGTTGTTACCGACCCCAAGCAGGCGGCGGGCGCGCTTATGTGGGCGGTCGAGCAGATGGAAAAGCGCTACGAGATGATCGGTGCGCTTAACGTAAGAAATATCACGGCTTATAACGAAAAGGTAAGAGCCAACCCCAAGCTTGGCGAGCCTATGACGAGAATTATCATAGTTATCGACGAGTTCGCCGACCTTATGCTTCAGGTAAGAAACCCTGTTGAAAACCTCGTTATGAGCATAGCGCAGAAGGCGCGTGCCGCGGGCATACACCTCGTTATCGGTACACAGCGTCCCTCGGTAAACGTTCTTACCGGTGTTATCAAGGCTAATATTCCCTCAAGATTTACCTGTAAGGTAGTATCAAACGTTGACTCGAGAACGATACTTGAGCAGGCGGGCGCGGAAAAGCTTCTTAATAAGGGAGATATGCTCTACCTCGTTCCCGGTATGAGCGAGCCGGAGAGAGTTCAGAGCGCTTACGTATCCGACAAGGAGGTCGAGGACATTATGGAGTTCTTGAAGAGCCAGTCCTCGGGATCCAACTATGATGCCGACGTTCTTGAGGAGATCAACCGTCAGGCACAAAGATGCTCTAAGGACGGAGACGACTCCGACCGTGACGACCGCTCCTCGGGCGATAGCGGCGAGGGCTATCTTAACGATAAGCAGTTCCTTGACGCAGTTGAGGTTGCCGTAAATACAGGAAAAATATCCACCTCTCTTCTCCAAAGAAAGATATCGATAGGCTTCGGCAAGGCTGCAAAGTTCATTGATATTATGGAGGATATGGGCGTTGTTTCCGGCCCTAACGGACAAAAGCCGCGCGACGTTCTTATGACACCCGACGAGTGGCACGAAAAGCTCGCAAGGACCGAGCTTGATTAAAAAAAGCTTCGCCGCCCGAGTGTAGGGCGGCGAAAAGGAGAATTAAAATGATTGCAGTTTTACTTGCTGACGGATTCGAGGAAATGGAGGCTCTCGTGCCTCTTGATATGCTCAGACGTGCAGGACTTGACGCGAGGCTCGTCGGCATAGCCGGCAGGATAGCCGTCGGCTCTCACGGCATAGCCGTTGTTTGCGATCTTACGGCAGAGGAGCTTGACCCCGACACCGTAAGCCTTGCAATATTCCCCGGCGGAATGCCCGGCTCTTTAAATCTTGATAAGGCGGAATTTACCGACACCGTTATTAACTCCGTCGTAAGACGCGGCGGCAGACTTGCGGCAATATGCGCAGCACCTCTCGTTTTCGGACACAGAGGTCTGCTTGAGGGCAAGCGCGCGACCTGTTACCCCGGCTTTGAAAAGGAGCTTCTCGGAGCTACCGTTGCCGACGAGGGTGTCGTGACAGACGGAAATATAACCACCGCAAGAGGTGCGGGCGTTGCCCTTGCATTTGCCAAGGAGCTTATAACGCTTATCCTGGGCAAGGAAAAGGCAGACGAAATTTCCCGCGGAATTATGGAGGAATAATTTAATGGCATACGTACCCAAGCAAAGACATATAGCATACAGATGTCAGGAATGCGGACAGGCAAACCTTGCGCTTATCGGAAAATTCGCGCTTAAGGCAAATATGCTCCGCGTAAGATGCGACTGTAAGGAGGACGCGGATTCTCTCGATATTACCGTTGCAAGCGACCCTAAGATAAGGCTTTCGGTTCCCTGCATCTTCTGCAAGCAGAAGCACAGCTACGTCGTATCGAATACTATATTTTTCGAGCGCGACCAATTCCTGCTTAACTGCCCCTATTCCGGCTGTGATATCGCTATCATAGGCGATAAGGAGGTCGTTGACCGTGAGCTTAAAAGAACAGAGAACGAGCTTTTGACTATTATGAAGAGCCTTGAGGCTGAGGAGCTTTCCGACATTCAGCCCCAGGATATGAACGATGACGAGATACTTCCCGACCCCGCGGTCTACGACACGATACGCTTTATCGTAAAGGACCTCGAGGAGGAGGGGCGAGTAAAGTGTCCCTGTGGTGACGGAGAGTACGAGCTTCGCTATTTCGAAAGCGGAGTTGAGGTATACTGCACCAAGTGCGGTGCTACCTACCAGTTCCACGCGGAGAGCGCCGCCGTATCCGAGAGCTACCTTGATCTTGACGAGATAACCCTTTCCTAATCAAGTCCGTAATACTTTAAAAGTCCGCGATAGATACCGAGGGCGAAAAGCTCGGGCGAATAGACCATAAGCTCGGCATCATAGGGATTTGTTATAAAGCCCATCTCGACGAGAACGGCGGGCATATTCGTTTCCTTAAGAACGTAAAGCCCCGGGCGATAGATCACCCCACGGTTGCGAAGCCCGGTCACGAGGTGCAATTCCTCAAGGATATCCTCGGCTATCTCGTTAGCGACGGTTGCGGACGGGCCGTATACGAGCGCCTCCGACCCGGATGCGCGAGAGCTTTCCGCGGCATTCGTATGAAGCGACAAAAAGAGGTCTGCGCCAAATGCGTTTGCCTCCTCTGCCCTTACTCTTAAGCTTGACGAATTGTTCGTGCCGAGAAGCGTATCCTCGCTTGGACGAGAAAGCTTTGGTGTAAAGGCGGGATTTTTATCGAGCAGAGCGTACAGTCTTTTTCCGATATCGTAGGTTATATCCTGCTCGAAAAAGCCGTTACCCTCCGCACCCGTATTATAGCTTGACGGATTGTGACCCTGGTCTATATAAACCTTAATACTCATAGGAATCTCCTTTTTTATTTTCATTATACGCAAAAACCGAAAGGTATGATTATGAACGAAACAAAACGACTCCTAAGCTTTGTAAGACGTGCCGTTGACGACTACGGACTTATAGAGGAGGGAGATAAAATAGCCGTCGGAGTTTCGGGTGGCAAGGACTCGCTTACCCTGCTTGCGACGCTTGCAGATCTCAGGCGCTTTTATCCTAAAAAATTCGATATCGTTGCCATCACCGTTGATATGGGCTTTGAGGGCGGAGATTTCACCCCCATCGTTGATTTTTGCAAGGAGATAGGCGTTGAATACCTGATAGAAAAGACCGAGATCGCAAGGATAATCTTTGACGTAAGACAGGAATCGAACCCCTGCTCTCTTTGCGCAAAGATGAGGCGCGGCTGCTTACACGCGGCGGCGGTCAACGCAGGCTGTAACAAGGTCGCCCTCGGCCACCATTACGACGATGCGGTCGAGACCTTTATGATGAACCTTTTCTTTGAGGGGCGTCTTGGATGCTTTTCACCGAAAAGCTATCTTTCAAACAGGAAAATAACCCTCATAAGACCGCTTCTCTATGCTACCGAAAAGGACGTACAGTACTACACAAGACGCAAGGAGCTGCCGGTCATAACCAGCCTCTGTCCCGAGGATCACGCAACCGAGAGGGAGAATATGAAGAATCTCCTTACCGAGCTTGAGCGCGGGAATAAGGGTCTTAAGCACAGGATATTCCACGCGATGTGTAAGGGTGAGATAGACGGCTTTAAGCTCTCGGGAAGATACCCTGATGCAGGCAATATCGACGAAGAATAAAGCGAATTGTAAATAATAGTATGCAAAAAAAGAACAGAAGTTAGCTTTGCGGCAGCCTCTGTTCTTTTGCTTTTGAATTTATTTTGCAGTATAATATACCGTCTTGCCCGGCTCTACCGAATGGGTGAGCCATACGTTACCGCCGATAGTACATCCGTCACCGATTTTGGTATTACCTCCGAGTATGGTGGCGTTTGCGTAAATGATACAGTCGTTTCCGATATCGGGGTGTCGCTTTACGCCCTTTACGGGATTTCCGTCCTCGTCAAGCTCAAAGCTCTTAGCACCGAGGGTAACGCCCTGGTATATCTTAACTCTGTCACCGATGGTAGTGGTCTCTCCGATAACTATACCCGTGCCGTGGTCGATAAAGAAATACTCACCAATGGTAGCGCCCGCGTGGATATCTATACCGGTTTTCGTATGCGCATACTCGGTCATAAGCCTCGCCAAGGCAGGGATACCGCGTATGTAAAGCTCGTGGGCTAATCGGTATATTGTTATTGCATAAAAGCCGGGATAGGAAAGAATAATTTCCTCAGGGCTTCTTGCGGCGGGGTCACCCTCGTATATCGCGCTTATATCCTTGATAAGCGCCCTTTTTATTGCGGGTATCGTAGAGATAAGATCGTACGCGATAGCCTCGGTATCCTTGACCGCAGAGTCACCGAAAAACGAGTATGCCGCGGTTATCTGCCTTTTAAGCTCGATAAATATTTCGTCAAGGACCTCACCTGCGCACCTGCCGTCATCCTCCTCGATGCGGAAGTAATCCGGGAACATAAGCGCCTGTACCCTCTTTATTATCCTTATGACCGCCTTTCTTGACGGAATAAGCATTGCGCGGTCGTGAAAATAATCGCAGCCGTATTCGCACGCGTCGTTAAGCTCGTTTATTATTTCGGTAAGCCTTTGCTTGTGGTCCATATCTTTGCCTCCCTTATCATCTAAAAAACGTTTTACATAATTTTACCATAGCGAGAACGCTTTTACAATAGCTTTTTCAAAAAAGTTTTATCTTTCCGCGATTTTTATTTTAATGTAATATTATTGATTTTTATTGTCATATATGGTATAATTAGGTTAATATAAAGTAAACTACGAGGTGTACGCCATCGTATTTAAACCAGGACTAAACGAGAGGTCGGAGAGGAAAGGCTGATGGGAAAGGGTATTTACACATACTACAAGGAACGCTTAATTGAGATCGGTGGCAACAGCAAGTGCCTTTACCTCAAGAACGTTTCCCGCCGCGGCACATACGATATAGGCAAAATTTTTGAGGGGCGCGAGGATAAGATACGCGAGCTTTTGGGCTTTCTTTATTCCGGAGCAAAAGCGCCCTTAACGCTTATTTCCGAGGGTGAAAAAGAGGATATATTAAAAAATATTGACAACACGCGCACCGCGAAGAAGCCGCGCACAGAGACGGATGACACTGCCGCGCCTATAAAAAAACGACCCGAGGCAGATATCCTTTCGACAGAGATCGCGAAGATACGCGAGCTTAAGCGCGAGGCAGAGGAGATCGAACGCGAGACCGGAAGATGCGAGCTTTACGTAGGCTATCCCTTCGTTTTTGGCTCTATCACGCGCGGCGCGTCTAAAAGCGCTATCAAGGCGCCGCTTATGCTTATCCCCGTTAAGATAGAAATAATCGGCGAGGATACGGTAGAATTGCGTCTTAACGAACGGGAAAAGATACGCATAAACCCTGCCCTTATACTCGCGATAGCGCAAGCGAGGCGTCTGAATATTGACGGGCTCGAGCTTGAATTTGACTCACTCTCGCGCTTTTACTGCGCCAAGGACGTTACCGACTACCTTAGAAAATTCGGAATAAGGATCGACTGCTCGATAGCGAAAAACGTATACGCTTATTCAAAATTTAAGGAGCCCGACGTAAGAGGCAGCTCTCTTTCGGTAAGATACGGTGCCGTTCTCGGCAGATTTACCCTTTCAAGCTCTATTTTTAACGATTACTCTCTTCTTGAAAAAAGTAAGCTTACAAATGACGCGATAAACGAGCTTTTGCGCACCAAGGGCACAAAGGTCAAGAGAGTAAGCAAAAAAAGGCAACAGACGTCTGTGAGCTATCCCGTAAAAATGCTTGACTTTGCGCAAAATGAGGTTGTAAGCAAGGTAGATAAGAACGGTAATATGGTAATCTACGGCCCTCCCGGCACGGGAAAATCGCAGACGATAGTTAACGTTATTACCGACGCCGTCTCAAAGGGAAAGCGCGTTCTCGTCGTATCGCAAAAGCGCGCCGCGCTTGACGTCGTTTACTCGCGTCTCGGAGGCCTTAACAAAAGAGCTATGTACCTTACCGACGAGGGTAAGGAGAAGCAGAGCTTTTACGAACGATGCCTTGCGGCGCACCAGAGCGATATGATCGAATCGCTCGAGGACCTCTCCGTCCTTGAGGCGGAATACCGCGAGCTTGAAGGAAGGGTCACGCACGAGGTTGAAGTTCTCAACGGTATATATACCACCCTTAATACCACGCGCCCCTTTGGACTTTCGCTTTCTGAGATGTATTCATCTTCCTATATAATAACGAAATCCTCTCTTGAATACGCGACCTATCTCAAAATGGTGGAATGCCCCGAGCTGATGAGGCTTAATTACAAGGAGCTTTCCGAGGCGCTTTTCGGTATTCGCTCTATGAATCTCGAAAAGACCTATTACGAGTTCGTTGAGGACAGAGAAAAAAATCCTCTTATCGATACTATGCTTGGCGATATCGATATTCTTACCCTCTCCGAGGTAAAGGGCGCGCTTCTTGATATTGCAAAGACAAAGCGCCACCCGTTTAATATCGGAAAATATCCCTATTACAGGCAGGCGCTTGCATATCTTCCGCTTTTAGATAACGAGAAGATCCTTGACCGTATCGTTGCGCTTGAGGTAGAGCTTGAGAGGGCTACGGGCGCGCTCGGCCGCTTCTCTGTCAGCAAAAGGCGCGAACAGATCAAGGCGGGGATCCGGGACACCGTAAGCGCCATCAAGGAATATACGAGGGATTACGAGTGCCTTAACAGAGTATTCTCGAGCGACGGATATCTTGCTGTAATAGATAACCTCCTGCGCGGAAATGCCGCATATATAAAGCAGGTGCACGACGCTATTGACGGTTATATCGCAAAGCGCGACGTAAGGGCGCACCTTGAGGCGCTTGACAAGAATAAGCTCACTATCCTGCGATTTGCGTATGGCTCGAGCAAGAGCTATAACGGATACGTCAGCACTATCGAGAAGCTTCTTGACCTAAGGATCTATCACGAGGTCATAAGGCTCGAGGAGGAATGCAAGTCCGAGCTTTCAAAAATGGTGGACTATCCCAACGTTACCTCGCGCATTTATAAATTAAAGGAGGCCGAGCTTTCGATTGCCGAAAGGATATGCTCTGCGAAAAGCAGTAGAGCTTACGAGAGCCTTTACGCATCCGCAAAAAACAACAAGGACTTCCTTTATCAGATATCAAAGAAGCAGAATTTCTGGCCCATAAGAAAGACCGTAGAGGTTTACGGAGAGCTTGTTCTTACGCTCTTCCCTTGCTGGCTTCTTTCTCCCGAAAACGTATCAAATCTTCTGCCCCTTACCAAAAACCTTTTTGATATAGTTATTTTCGACGAGGCATCGCAGGTATTTATAGAAAGCACGATACCCACGATATACCGCGGCAAGAACATCGTCGTTGCGGGTGACGCAAAGCAGCTGCGTCCGTCCGCCACCTTTATGAAGCGCTATCTTGGCGCAGACCACGACGGTGACGACTATTCTATGCAGGCGGCTCTTGAGGTCGACAGTCTTCTTGACCTTGCGGTTGCGCGCTACGAGAGCGCAAATCTCACCTACCATTACAGAAGCCGCTATGAGGAGCTTATAAATTTCTCGAACTTCGCGTTCTACTCGGCAGGTCTTAATATTGCGCCGAATATCACGAGA
>JAFYRZ010000016.1 GCA_017546745.1 Clostridia bacterium | reverse complement strand
GAAGAATGAAAGATAGAATTATTTAAATTTAACTATCATTTTTTATTCTTTACTATAATATAAATATAAAAACTATGCAAAATAAGCAGATTTATTAAAATCGGGCTTTATTTTTGAGCAAAAGTGCTGAAAATACGGTCGGGGTCTTGACTTTCGACACAAAAAGTGATAAAATTTAATTCATATTACTTATAATGCGACGTTCGCAGGAAAGGAGAAAACGTGAGCTTTCTTTTGGCGCTTTCAATGAGCGATCCGCTTTTTACGGCAAACATATTCAGCGGCTTCTTTTGTCTTTCGCTCGTGATCTATATGCGCTTCGCGCTTAACAACAGAAATAACTATCGCTTGCGCTTCTTCTTCAAGCGATTTTTGGAGCTTGCCGTCGTGGCGCTCGTTGCCGATACGTTAAGCTACGGGTTCGACAGGCATATATTCCCCGGTGCACGCGAGCTTAATTATATCGCGACCTCGCTTAGCATAATCTTCACCGCGATCGTCGGATATTTTTGGAACAGATTCTTTGATATCGTTCTTCACGTTAAGGCAAAAAGGACGCTTCGTACCGTCATTTTCGCGACACCGGTCGTGGTTTCCTTTGCTCTCGTTATCGCAAACCTGTATAACGGCTGGTTCTTCGTTATCGGCGAGGACAACGTTTATACTCGCGGAGAATACGCGTTCGTAAGCTTTATAGCACAGTACTTCGGCTATGCCGCGGTCGCCGTGCGCGCGATATTTCACCGCTTTAAGGTAAGAACGCTCCGCTACGTTAAGATACGTAACAGCTTTATCTGGGCGGGCTGTGCTATGCTTCTTTTCGGCGGATTTCAGATAATCGGCGGCGGCAGCGTTGCGCTTCAGTGCTGCGGTATCACCGCGGGAATGTTCGTTATGTATCTTCGCTTCCAGGACGACCAGATCACGAACGATATCCTTACCGGTCTTAATAACAGATACGCGCTTGACACCTATCTTGTGGATAAGATGAGGGCCTATCACGACGGCACCCACTCGGGTAAGCGTCTTTACCTCATACTTATGGATATAAACTCCTTTAAGGAGATAAACGACGAGCACGGTCATATAGAGGGCGACAGGGCTCTTAAGACGGTCGCCGCGACCCTTAAGGCGGTCGGAATGCGATACCGTTCATCGCTTTTCATAGCAAGATACGGCGGAGACGAGTTTGCCGCGGTTCTCGAGAGCCATAGCGAAAAGCGTCCCGTAAAGCTCTGCGCGGATATAAAGGAAATGCTCGCAGAGGCGGCGGAGGGGCTCGATTACGTGCTTACTATTGGTACGGGATATGCCACTTATAGCGGCGCCACTATGAATTATGCCGCGTTTTATAACCTTGCAGACGAGGCGCTTTACGCGGATAAGGACAGAATGAAAAATCCCGTAGAGCTTACGATCGTACCCGGTGAGATCTCCGAGGTTGAGTAACAAATCGCACTTTTTTATAAAATAATTCAAAATTTTTTAATATTTTCTATTATATATTTAGAAAAGTGTTGACATCAGGTCATATTTGTGCTATTATAGACGTAGTTAATAACGGCAAAACGCCCGAAAGAGCGTGACGCAAAGCTATAGGGGCCTCATATTAAGCCAGCCAGCTGCAATTTCTCGCACGGGGATTTTGCGCGCGGCCGGCTTTTTTATTTCATTTTTTCGGGAAGGAGGGATCGGAATGGTTACGGTGCAGGAAACGGTAGACAGTAAAATAAATCCAATAACGCTTGAATTCTCTGAGGTAAGTCTTTTTGAGGGGAGCGGTAAAATACTGAGAAGCTTTCTCGTGTTTAACAGCCTTGACCTTGGTGTTTTAAGCTACGGGCAGTATCGCTTTGTTGCAAGACGTACGAAGCTTGCCGGGCAGATAGTAAGACGGCATATCGAAAAGCTGTTTCGTAAAATCCCCGCGATCCTTTCCGAGGGAGAGCCCGTTAGCTGCTTTACCGTCCCGGTGTATGCAAGGCTGCTTATGTCGGGTGAGCTTGCGACGATGCTCGTTGATATGATATCCCTTTATCCCGAGATACCGGTCGGCAGGATATGTATAGAGCTTTCGGCAGATATACTTTACGAGGATCTTAAGCTTGCGGCAGAGAAGATAGACGAATTGCGCGAGCTTGGCTTTAAGATAGCGGTTTTTGAGGTCGGAGACGAGTTTTGTCCCGTCTTCAGGCTCTCGGAGATAAGGTTCGACTATGCGTTTATGGACGCATATTCGGTAGATAGCCTTGATACCGACTCGGCAGAGAGGGTGGCGGGAAGCCTCGTTAACTACCTTCACCACCTTAAGGCTAAGGTGATCGCGCCCGGGCTTGATACCGAGGAGCGCGTAAGGGTGGCAAGACAGCTCGGAGCTGACGGCTACACCAAGGATAAAATGACCGAGTATTACGAGGAGGGAGGCGATAGCGATGAAGAGAACAACTGAAAAAAGCATCAGTATTCTTAAAAGAACCGCCTCGGACGTTATAAAATACCGCGTTAGAATGAAGATCCTGTCTATCCTTCTCGTTCTTCTTACGACCTTTACCGGTGTTATCTACGTTGCCTCGGCTCTTTATGAGCAGTCGGGTAGCTTTACCATAAACGTCAGCAAGACGGAGATGCAAAAGTACGGCCTTTCCCTCTCGGAAACGAAGGATATGCTAAGACCTACCTCAAGCCTTAATGCGAAGATCGCCGAGAAGATGACGAATATCGCGGGCGAGACCATTGACGCTAACGTTGATATGATAGACGGTGAGCATAACGGCAGAGATTACATAGCCTACACCTTCTACGTGCAAAATGCCGGTGAGGTCGAGGTCGCGTACGACTACGAGATAAGAATGTCCGGTGTTACCAACGGACTTGACGAGGCGATAAGGCTCCGCCTTTACGTAGACGGCGGCGAGCCGGTTGATTACGCGAAAACAAAGAGCGACGGCACCGGGCCCGAGCCCGGAACAACCGAGTTTTACTCGGCTACGACGATCGTCCTCGGCCGTGTAGACGCATTCGAGCCGGGAGAGCAAACGAAGTTTACCGTTGTTATCTGGATAGAGGGTAACGACCCCGACTGTATAGACTGGCTCATCGGCGGAAAGATGAAGCTCGATATGCAGATCTCGGTAGCGCACTAACCCAAAACAAAAAACCACAGGTTATTTTCCGCGAAGCGGGGGGCGCCCTGCCGAGCGGCTTAAATATAACAAAAACAAAATTTTTCTTAAAAGGAGAAAACAAAAATGAAAATGACTCGCAAACTTATCCCCGCACTCGTAATGCTTCTCGTTTCTGCGATCATGCTTTCCACCGCATCTTTCGCATGGTTCGCAAGCAACGACAAGGTTACCGCGACCAACATGTCCGTAACTGCAAACTCCGCACAGCAGTTCCTTCAGATCTCGGCTACTAACGGTGATGATTACGATATCACCGCAACGGCTACTGCTAGCAGCCAGAATGTTGATCTTGTTCACGCTACTATTGCTAATGACAAAAAGACTGTTACCTGGGGCGTAGGATCTTCTACCGATGTTGACGATGCAAACGTTGATAGCGATCTTACTAACGTAGAAGTTTCCAGTCAGTATGCGCTTATCAACACCTTCTACCTCAAGCTTTCCGCTGGTTCTACCGGTTCTCTTACCGACATTTTGGCAAGACAGATTACCGTTAACGCTAACGACTGTTCTATCAAGAATGCTCTCAGAATCCTTATCGTTGGTTCCAACGGCGCAATGCTTTACTCTTACAGAGATGCAGCAGACGGCAAGATTACTCTTACTGTTGACGGCTCCAATTCTGCAACTGTACTTGTTAGCGAGCTTACCACCGACGAAACCGAGGAGATCAAGGTTTACGCTTATTTCGATGGTGCAGATGCTGATGCTAACACCGCAGCAGCTACCAAGCTCACTGCTATGTCCTTTGAGATTGTTTTCGCTACCCAGAGCGCAACTATCTGATAATTCCTAACAAGGAGAAATTAAATCATGAAAATCATGACTAAAAGATTTTTGGTCGCGGTTTGTCTTCTCGTAGTATCTGCTACGCTTCTCGGCTCGGCGTCCTTCGCGTGGTTCTCTATGAACACCAACGTTAACGTTGACGGTATCGAGGTTGAGGCGTATTCCGATGCGCTCTTCCTTGAGATCAAGGGTTCGGGAGCTGAAGATACTTTCGGTGTTAGCGCAAAGTTCTCCGGTGACAAAAAGGCACTCCGCCTTGTTACCAACGCTTTCATAGCGAATGAGACTATCGTTAAGATTAAGGTTACTCCCGTTGACGGAGGCAACTATACCAGCGGAGTTTACTACGTAAAGGCTGATAGCGACGTTACAAACGGTAAGGACAATTACGTTCTTGCTACCGATCTTGTACCTGCTACCGATACCAGCGCTTATTTCATCGTAACCTTTACTAAGGCTACCGGTACTTACACCGCTCCCGAGGAAAACGAGCCCAACGAAGACGATCCCGAGCTTGTTGAAGAGGACGAGGGCGATACAAACGGTGAGGACGAGGGTGAGAACATCGCTACTCCCGTTACCGTTTACTACAAAAAGGATCTCGCTACCAACTCTTTCGTTCCTGTAAACGATGATCTTGAGAATGGCGATAGCCTTGCGCCTTATTACACCGCAACTATCACCGAGCAGGAAGAGACCGTGTACAATCCCGATTATACTTATTACGAGTATAATGAAGATACCGGTGTTTATCACATCGTTGGCAACCTTGAGCTTGGTACGGCGTTTGGTGAGGGCAAGTATTTCACTATCGAGTACGTAAATCACGACGAGGACTTTGAGGACGATACTGATGAGCCCGCTGACGAGCCTACCGATGATCCCGAGCTTCAGAACGAGGATGAAGAGGCTACCGAGCCCGTAGGCGTTGTTGCTGATTACTACTACGTTTTGAACGCAAACAACGAGTATTCTTGCCTCGGCTTTGCTATTACCGCGGAGCTTGATACTTATTCCGAGTTCTACTGGGGACGCGCTTACTCTAACGCTCTTGGTCAGTCTCAGGGCACAAACACGCTTAACGTGCTTCACGAGGATGATCTCCCCTATTACGTTTACAGCGACACCGTATATCTTCGTTCTGCAAAGAACACCAACACCGCACAGGATCTTAAGATCGCTGAGGTTAAGATAGGCGGCAAGACCAACGCGCTTTCCGCAGCTCTTCGTGTTCTCTTCGTTGCAACTAACGGAAACGGCGAGGTTAAGTATTTTACATACGATAATGGCACTCGCAACATTACCGAGATCGGTAAGGAATACGGTGAGAATGAAGGTCCTACCGAGAGCGCAACTCTCTTCGACACTCTTCTTGGCGATGAGGGCGAGATCGTTACCGTTCAGATGTACATCTACTTCGACGGTACTGACGAAGTAGCATTTACTGCTACCGAGGATGCAGGTCTCCTTAACGGACAGACCGTAGAGGTTAAGTTCTCTATCGCCGAGCAGCCCTACAACGCATAAAAAAATTTATAAGGATGGCAAACTATGATGAAAGGAAGACTCGCTTCAACGTTCTGGTTAGTCGTAGCGCTTGCCGTGTTGAATTCAGCGGCTTCCTACGCGTGGCTTGCCATCAACACCGCGGCGCGACTGCGAGGTGTAGAGGTAGAGCTTGTGAGTGATTCACTCTATCTTGAGATCTCGCAGAGCGCTACGGATTATTATGGTAAAGAGGTATCATTTAACAGCTCGTTAGCCCTTTCAGATATAACGAGCGAGATATCTCTCGTAACGTACGGAAAGGTGCCCGCAGAGGGCGCGCTTAGGATCGACAGGACGCAGGTTGATCTTACAAACGCGCAGGAGTACGGCGGCGATCGGTACGGAAAATATCTCGGTGGCGACACAAGATTTTATCTTCCGTCTGAGTCTGAAATAGGCGAGGGCGACGTTAATTTTGTTGACGTGACCGACGAAATTTCGGACGGGCAGAGCATTATCGGCTACTACGTTATCACGGAGATAGCGCAGGACCCTATTGCTGTGACCGACGATCTTTACTATGTAAAAACAAGCAGGAATAACGGTACAAATTTTGATTACTCCTGCATTGGTGATTTTAAAGTTGGCGAGGCTCTTGCAAATCGGCTGTATTGGGGATACGCTGAATCCAAAGTGGAGGAATTTGCAGAGCCTGACAACATTTTAAACGTCGTGTCTATGGACACCCCCAAAGCGGAGTATAGCCTTAAAAGAACGGTTTATCTTAGGGGCGCATACGGCACGGTGGACGCAAAGGACCTTAGAGTTTCCTCCGTTGAGATCGGAGGAAGAGAAAACTTTCTGACCGGCGCGATAAGAATTATGTTTATCGCAACGTCGTCAAACGGCGACACGGTCACAACCTTTTACAACCACAGAAGCCCCAAGGCTTTTGACGGGGCGCTTTTTGATAATCTATCCGGCGACGGACGTGAGGTGATCACGGTTGATATATACATCTACTTTGACGGCAGGGATGAGGGCGCGCATAATAATGCCGATCTGCTCTCCGCACAAACGGTCAACGTGCATTTCTCGGTAGACGATCACGGCTATAACTAAAAGCACCGAAAAGGTTTTCTTAAGAAACAAAAAATAAAATTTTATAACAGTAAGTGAGGTACTCGTTATATGGAAAATACAAAAAACACTATGAATAAGACCCCGAGTGGATCTAAAAAAATACTCTCCATAGTATTAAACACAGTAATCTGGATATTCGTTGCCTTCTCGCTTTTGATCACGATACTCGTGTTCTCCGCGCAGGGCAGCAAGGACGGCGTTCCTGCTATCTTTGGCAGAAGCCTTATCACTATTAGCTCCGAATCTATGGAGCCCATCTATTATCAGGGCGACCTCGTATTTATGAAAAAGGTAGACCAGAGCGAGGTTCCTAATCTTACCGAGGGCACTATAATCACCTTCAGAGCGCCCGTAGACATTAACAAGGACGGTATTATAGGAAACGACCTTAACACGCATAAGATCGAACAGGTCCTTGAGGGCGAAAACTACTTTATCACCAAGGGTGAAAACAACCTTTTGAACGATTTTGAGATGGCAAACGGCTACAAGGTACATTATTCCGACGTTATCGGCGTTTGCACCGAGGACGGTAAGCTCGGAGGAGTTGGAAACGTAATAAGCTTCCTCAGATCCTCTCTCGGCTTCTTCCTTTGCATCGTTCTTCCCCTTATTCTTTTCTTCCTTTACGAGCTTTATAACTTCATTACCATTCTCGTTACCGAGCGCCAGAAGAAGGCTGTAGCCGGTGCTGTCGCAATAGACGAGGAGGAGATAAAGCGCCGCGCTATCGAGGAGTATCTCGCAAAGCAGAAGGACGAGGAAGAGATAAAGCGCCGCGCTATCGAGGAATACCTCAAGAACGAGGCGGCTAACAAAAAAGACGGCGAATAATAATCGCGAAAAATTCAACAAGAATATAACCGCAAAAGCGAAAAAACATAAAATTGACAACTAAACTTAACAAAAAACGAAAGGAGGCTGTGAATAATGAGTGCATTTTTTGATTGGTTCTTTGCGTACATCACTACTATGATAGACGGCGTTTGGAAGATAAT
>JAFYRZ010000193.1 GCA_017546745.1 Clostridia bacterium | reverse complement strand
CGGGGGTTGTTGTGGTGACAGGTCGCGGGAAGCCTTAACCAATCGGTCGGCATATCAAACTTTTCGGTTGAAACGGTGGTCCTCGCGTACTTTATGCCGCACATTTTCAACATCGTTACAGTCTCGTCGGAAACGGAGCCGTTTGCATACGCCATACCCTTGATGATCCTGCCGGTAAAGCGCTCAAAATTCTCTCTGTCGGCAACGATAGAGTGGGTCGCCTCACCGGGGTCGGTCAGGGCAAGAGAGAGGTGGTCAACGCCGTGTACGGCGATCTCGTTACCCGTGTCAAGATATATCTCCTTTAATTCCTCCGCCTTTATCGGGAAGGAACCTGTGAGGTAGTTGTTAGAGTTAAGGTTAAACGTACCCTTGATGCCGTTTTTTGACATTATCTCGATAAGCCTTTTGTCAAAGCTCCGCCCGTCGTCGTAGCTTAAGGTAACCGCCTTTTCGAGAAAGCCGGGAAATCTCATTCTTACCGTTCTATGGTATGACATAACTATATCTCCTTTGTCAAAACACGCCGTTTTGGAAAGCAAGGTTTACAAAACGGCGTAAAATTTTATTAAAATTAAAGATTTACAAGCTCGTCAACGTTCTTGCGCCAAGCCATAAACTCGCGCTTTTCCTCAACCTCGGCGCGCATTTTTGCGATGGTTTCCTCGTCAAATGCGTCAAGGTCGCCGTCCTTAAGCTTACCCTTATACATTCTGTCAAGCATAAGAGCGTAGTTGATATCGCAGGAAACGATCTTTCCGTTTCTCTCGCAGATTACGATATTCGAGTTACCCTCGAGGAGCTGGTTTACCGCGAAAACACCCATCTCGGAAGCAAGAACTCTATCCTTAAGAGTGGGGTTACCGCCGCGAACGATGTGCGCAAGCCTTGCGAACTTCGTCTCAACGCCGGTGGTGTTCTCGATCTTCTCTGCAAGCTCGGGCGCGTAGTCAGAGCCAAGACCCTCGGAAACAACAACGATAAAGTTTCTCTTACCGAGCGCTCTCGCCTCCTTGATGCCCTCGCAGATAGCCTCGTCATCGTGAGGAAACTCGGGAATTACCGATGCGGTAGCGCCGGATGCGATAGCGGTATTAAGCGCGATATCACCCGCGCCGCGGCCCAGAACCTCAACGACGTTACAGCGCGCGTGGGACTCACAGGTGTCGCGAAGCTTATCGATAATGTCGATGACGGTGTTCATAGCGGTATCGTAGCCGATGGTGTTATCGGTAGAGGAAACGTCGTTATCGATAGTGCCGGGGATACCAACGCAGGGGATACCTCTGTTGGTAAGGTCGGTAGCACCGCGAAACGTTCCGTCACCGCCGATGGCAACTATACCGTCGATCTGGTTTTCGCGGCAGGTCTCGATAGCCTTTGCCATACCCTCCTCGGCCTGGAACTCGGGACAGCGGTCGGAATAAAGAAACGTTCCGCCGCGGTTGATTATATTAGATACGTCGCGAAGCCCGAGGGGACGGAGGTCACCCTTAATAAGTCCGGAGTATCCCTTTCTTATTCCTATTACCTCAACGCCGTTTGCGATAGCGGTACGGGTAACGGCTCTGATAGCCGCGTTCATTCCGGGCGCGTCACCACCCGAGGTGAGAACGCCGATTCTTCTGAATTTCTTCATTTTTTCTTTCCTTTTGCCTGATATAACTGAATTTTCTGTATATAAATGAAATTTTTAACACGTTTTAAAATAATTCAGAGTTTATTATACAATAAAACTTTAAAATTATCAATCCCTTTTTTTAAAAAAACTAATATTTTTTTATACTCTTGTGAAATAAGCGTAAATTTTAACCGCGGGCGCGCCTTAAATTTGTAAAATTATTATAATTTGATTGACAAACCTGTGTGCGCGTGTTATAATATACGTTAAGAAGCGCGCGAGCGCGAAATAATAATGAAAAGGAAAACAAAGATGGAGATCGCAATCATTGCCGACGACAACAAAAAAGAATTGATGGCTCAGTTCTGCATAGCATACGGCGGAATTCTCGGGCGTCATCACCTGTGTGCAACATATACAACCGGCTCTTACATTTCCGAGGTCACCGGCCTTGAGATAGAGACCTATCTTTCGGGCGATACCGGCGGAGTTGAGCAGATAGCCTCAAGAGTTACCTTTGACGAGATCGACGTCGTTTTCTATTTCAGAAGCACGGATCCCTTGAAGCAGGAATATGAGGCGGAGATGAATCTGCTTCGCTTCTGCGACGTTTATAATATCCCCCTCGCTACTAACATCGCGACGGCGGAGGTGCTTGTCACCGCGCTTGACCAGGGCAGCCTTAACTGGCGCGAGTTCGTTAACCCGAGGAGCGAGTATAATCTCGCAAAGCGCAAAAAACAACTATGAAAGCCTATAACAAAAACGGTATAGCCTGCCGTTTTTGTTATTTTTGAGGATGGAGTGTATCACAGAATGAAGAAAATAACTCTCGATATACTTTCCGAGATAGATAATCTTTCCGAGGGCGGCTCGTCGGTCGGGGATATCGAGCGCCAGGAATTCACCGTTACAGCGGACGTCGGATATACGGACGGCGCGCTCTCGCTTTCCTACGTCACCGCGGAGAACGATATACCGACGAGGACGGAGATCAAAATGTACGAAGATAGGGCGGTCGTTACCCGTACGGGCGACGTCGTGAGCGCTCTTACCTTTATCGAGGGGGTGCCCACCACCTCGGTCTATCGCGTTGGACCGTACGCGTTTGACGCGGAGGTCGTGGCAACGAGGATAAGAAACGCTATGACCGAGGACGGCGGAAGAATCGACATCTTCTACCGTATGAAGATAGGCGGCGCTGAAAAGACCGTCAGAATGAAGATCGTATCAAGGTAATTTATGCTGATAACAGACGTAAAAGGCTTTTTTGACGAGATGGCGCGCCGCGGTGCGCCCGAGGGCAGGTTTCTCTTTGCCGGGGAAGAGGATTTCCTAAAGAGAAGCTACCTTAACACGCTAAAGCGTGCGGTCGTGACCGACGAGGCGTTTGCCGCGTTCAACCATATCGTGTACGACGGGCCGGAGATAGATTTCGCGAGGCTCTCCGAGGCGGTAAAGTCGCCGCCTATGATGAGCGAATATAAGCTCGTCGAGTGGAGATACGCGGATTTCTCCAAGATGACCGAGGGTGATTTTAAGCTGCTCGACGCTCTCGTCGAGGAGCATCAGGATTTCCCCTATACCGTTTTGGCGATAGTCGCTACGGCGGGCTCGTTTGATTTCGGGACACCAAAAAAAAAGAGTAAGCTTCTTCAAAGGTATGAGTCGGGATTTAATATCCTAAGGCTGGATAAGCCGCAGGATAACCAGCTTTTCGCCTGGCTTAAGAAGCACTTCGACAAGGAGGGGGTTTTGATAGGCGCGGATACCGCCGCCGCAATGGTGGCGACCACCGGCCACTCAATGGACGCTTTGAGCTCCGAGGTAAAAAAGCTCACCGCATACGTTCGCGCGCACGGGCGCGACAGAGTAACGCCCGAGGACGTTACAGCCGTTTCATCGAGCGTTATCGAGTCGGACACCTTTGCCCTCTCAAACGCTATTACCGAGAAAAACCGTGCGAAGCTCTTCCGCGCACTCGAGGAGATGAAGATGCGCCGCGTTGATCCTATGGCGATATTCGCCACGGTAGGAAGAACCTTTACCGAGCTTTTCGACGTGTCGGTGCTTTCCGACGAGGGAAAGAGCGCGCAGGATATAGAGGCGACGCTTAAGATGAACTCCTACAAGCTGAAGATATATCTTTCGGCTGTGAAGAAATATAAGACCGAGAGGCTTGCCGCGGCGCTTTCGGACATCGGCAGAATAGATTTCGCATCTAAAAACGGCGGCGTTGGCGGTTACTGTGCGCTTGAGATCTTTTTATCGGAATACATTTAAATTTATATATGGAGAAAATTATGAAAAACATCACGAGAATACTTTTGCTTGTGCTTTCTCTCGTGCTTGCTATCTCGCTTCTCGCATCCTGCGGAGGTGACGGCGGCGAGGGGGACGGTGACGGTGAGGAGGAAACCGAATACACCGGAATTCCCAAGGAGACCTGGGAGGCGGCGTTCGTTTTTGAAAACGTTACCATGGCAGTTACCGAGAACGCGTACTACGGCACTATGCTTTACCAGTCTACCGAGTACGAGGTCTTCTTTATCGACGGCGGCGAGGGCTTTGACAAGGACGGTCTTCCCCAGGGAACGGTTCTTGATTACATAGCCTACTTTGCATTTAAGGCAAGCTTTGATAAGTTTAAGCACAACCCCGAGCGTGACGAATATACCTGCGCGGCTATCACTATCGACGGTATCGCGTACGAGAACGTTGTTATCAAGTTCACCGAGGACGGCAAGCTTAAGTCGGTTGCGTTTGACTCGGACAGCTCCTATCTTACCTTTAAGATAACCGCTGATTTTACTAATTACACCACTACCGAAAAGCCCGTGAGAGCGCCCTTTGAGGCAACGGGAGACGAGTTCTCCTCCTACTTTAACACGCGCGACCTTGAGGGAAGAAAGCTCGCTTACGTCACCATAAAGGTCAAGGACTACGGCGATATCAATCTCGTGCTTGACGCGACGACGGCACCCGTAACCGTAAACCATATGCTTAAGCTTATCAGCGAGGGCTTCTACGACGGTCTTTCCTTCCATAGAGTCATAAACGAGTTTATGATACAGGGCGGTGACCCCGAGGCAAACGGCTCGGGCGATTATAAGAACGAGGCGGGCGAGAAGGTTACCATCAAGGGTGAGTTCTCCTCGAACGGCTACGAGAACGATATCAAGCACCTGCGCGGCGTTATCTCTATGGCGCGCGGAAATGAAAAGGATTCCGCCTCCTGTCAGTTCTTTATCTGCACGGTGGATTGCGACTGGCTTGACGGTGAGTACGCGGCGTTCGGCTACGTTATCGACGGTATGAGCGTTGTTGACCACATCACCTACGACACTATGATCTACGGTGACTCCAACGGCACTATCGCAGATAAGACCAAGCAGGCGGTGATCGAGACTATCACCATCGACGAGCTTGTGGGCTTCGAGATGGGCGACCTTGATGACGGTACCACCGAGGGCGGCACCACTGAGGATAACACCACCGAGGGCGGCACTGAGGACAGCGAGGACGCTGTATAATTTTTGATAACAAAAAACGGAGATATAAAATGAAAAATCTTACTAAAATTCTTTTGATCATTCTTACCCTTGCACTTTCCGTGGGCGCGCTCGTAGCCTGCGGCGGTGACGGAGAGGTAAAATACCGCGAGGTTACCGAGGCTGAGTGGAAGGCGGCTTACGTATTCGATAACGCTACCATGGTTACCACCGAGAAGGTTTACACCGACGGCAAGCTCGCTAATCAGTATACCAACAACGTATACTTCGTTGACGGCATTTCCTACGATTCAAACGGCACCAACCAGGGCGCGGTTTCGGCTTACGAGCCCTATTTCGCATTCGTTGACTGCTACGGTGAGTTTGAGTTTGATTCCGCATCCAACAAGTATTCTGCGGCAAAGGTTACCGTAAAGAACATCGAGTTTGAGAAGATCGTCGTAGCCTTTGGCGAGGACGGAAGGCTCGCACTTATCGAGTTCTCCGCGGATAACGACGGAAACGATATCAGAGTAACGGTTACCTTCTCTAATTTCGGAGGCACCCAGATCCCCGAGCGTGCGGCTTTCGTTGCAGAGGGCAAGGACTACTGCTCCTACAAGACCTCTCGCGACCTCGAGGGCAAGAAGCTCGCATATATCACCATCAAGATCAAGAACTACGGCAACGTTAAGCTCGTTCTTGACGCATCGGTCGCACCCAAGACCGTAGAGCATTTCCTTAAGCTCGTCAGCGAGGGCTTCTACGACGGTCTTACCTTCTGCAGAGTTATCGACGACTTTATGGTACAGGGCGGCGACCCCGAGAAGAATGCCTCCGGCTTCTACGCAGACGATCAGGGTAAGGAGATCACCGTTGAGGGTGAGTTCTCCGAGAACGGCTACTCCAAGAACGATATCAAGCATCTTCGCGGTGTTATCTCTATGGCGCGCGGTGAGGAATACAACTCCGCATCCTGCCAGTTCTTTATCTGCACCGAGGACTCCGATTGGCTCGACGGCAAGTACGCGTCCTTCGGCTACGTTATAGAGGGTATGCACCTTCTTGAGCGTATGTCCTACGACACCTCTATCTTCGGCGACTCCAACGGTGTTATCCTTAATACCCTGAAGCAGCCCGTCATCGAGTCTATCGTTATCGACGAGCTCGTCGGTATCGAGCTTCAGTAAGGAGAGGCTAAAGTGGCATCCAAGAAGAGAAAAAAGAGCAACACGGAGAGGCTCAATTACGAAAAGCGCCGTGCCGAGCGCGAGGCAGAGGCAAAGCGCGAGGCGAGAAAGAAGACGCTCATCGGTCTTGCGGTATTTGCCGCTATCGTCGGCATATTCATCGGCATCATATTCGGCGCTATGGCAATTGCCGACGCTATAAAGGACGCAAGACGTCCCGAGAGTGACGATTATTCTGAATATTACGTTACCGGCGCGGGTAAGAATTATACCGAGGGCCACGACGTTTTATACGCGGACATCAAGGTAAAGGGCTACGGCACTATAACCGTGCTTCTTGATAGGACCGCCGCACCCAAGACGGTCGAGAATTTCGTAAATCTTGCTAAGGCAGGCTTCTACGACGGACTTACCTTCCATAGAATTATGGAAAACTTTATGATCCAGGGCGGTGACCCCGATGCAAACGGCACGGGCGGCAACGTTGACGAGAACGGAAAGAAGCAGACGATCGTCGGCGAGTTTTCTGTTAACGGCTGTACCACTAACGGCTTTTCTCATAAGAGGGGCGTTATCTCTATGGCGCGCGGCTCGAGCTACGACTCGGCGTCCTCGCAGTTCTTTATCTGCAACGCAGATGCATCGACCTCGCTTGACGGACAGTACGCGGCGTTCGGATACGTTATCGACGGACTTATCATAGTTGATAAGATCACTGAGGACTATATCAAGTATGCGGACACGGAGAATAGCAATACTATCCCCAAGCGCCGTAATCAGCCTGTGATACAGTCGATAACCATTCGCGACAGCTTGTAATAAAAAGATTTATAAAATAGGTTGACAACGCGCGCGCGTTGTGTTAAAATAGTTGTTAATTAAAAAAGAAAGCCCGCGCAGGGCGAAGATAGGAGAAATAAATGGCTACTTACATTACAGAACCGTCACACACCTTTAGTGAATATCTGCTTATTCCCGGCTATTCGGACGAGAACTGCATTCCTGCTAACGTATCTCTTAAGACCCCTCTGGTAAAGTACAGAAAGGGTGAGGAGGAGTGCCCCATCTCGCTTAATATACCCCTTACCTCTGCTATAATGCAGTCGGTTTCCAACGATACTATGGCTATCGCCCTTGCAAGAGAGGGAGGTATATCCTTTATCTACGGTAACCAGTCTATCGAGGACGAGGCGGCAATGGTAGCCCGCGTTAAGAACTATAAGGCAGGCTTCGTTGTAAGTGACGCTAACCTTACTCCCGATAACACCCTTCAGGACGTTCTTGCTCTTTACGAGGAGCTTGGCCATTCTACTATGGCTGTTACCGAGGACGGTACTGCTAACGGTAAGCTTCTCGGTATCGTTACCGGCAGAGATTACAGAGTTAGCCGTATGTCTGTTGAAGAGAAGGTTTCGAGCTTTATGACTCCTATGGACAAGCTCGTCGTTGCTCCCGAGGGAACTACCCTTAAGGAGGCAAACGATATCATCTGGGACAATAAGCTTAACTCGCTTCCCATCGTTGATAAGGACGGCAACCTTAAGTACTTCGTATTCCGTAAGGACTACGCACAGCATAAGTCTAATCCCCAGGAGCTTCTTGATAAGAACAAGAGCTACGTCGTAGGCGCAGGTATCAACACCCGTGACTATGAGACCCGTATTCCCGCACTCGTTGAGGCGGGAGCTGACGTTCTTTGTATCGACTCCTCCGAGGGCTTTACCGTATGGCAGAAGAGAGCTATCGAGTTCGTTCGCCAAAAGTACGGTGATAACGTTAAGATCGGTGCAGGTAACGTAGTTGACAGAGACGGATTTATGTTCCTTGCAAACGCAGGCGCAGACTTTATCAAGGTTGGTATCGGCGGCGGCTCTATCTGTATCACCCGTGAGACCAAGGGTATCGGCCGCGGACAGGCGAGCGCGGTTATCGAGGTTGCGGCTGCACGTGACGAGTACTACCAGAAGACCGGCGTTTATATTCCGATCTGCTCCGACGGCGGTAT
>JAFYRZ010000192.1 GCA_017546745.1 Clostridia bacterium | reverse complement strand
GTTGAGCCATATATGCCCACCGATAAGCCGAGATACCTTATGGGCGTTGGTACACCGCAGAATATTATCGAGGCGGTTTACAGAGGCGTTGATTTCTTTGACTGCGTTATGCCGTCAAGAAACGCGCGCCACGGTACTATCTTTACCTGGCAGGGTAAAATAATTATTCAGAACGAAAGATTTGCAGAGGATCCTCGTCCGATCTCCGAGGGTTGCGGCTGTCCTGCCTGTAAGCATTACTCGCGCTCCTACATAAGACATCTCTTTAAGGCTAAGGAGGCGCTCGGAATGCGTCTTTGTGTTCTGCATAACCTTTATTTCTATAACGAGCTTATGCAGAAGATCCGCGATGCTCTTGACGAGGGCAAATACGAGGAATTTTATCATAAGTATCGATTTAAGCTTGCTGAAAAATACGACGACTGATTGAGGTATAATTTATGAAGCTTACGATTATGGGGTCAAGCCACGGCCTGCCTGAGCCTAACAGAAGCTGTACCTGCTTTATGATAGAAACTGGTAGCAGCGTTTATTTCGTTGATATGGGCAAGGATATTATGACCGATCTTGCCACCCGCCGTATCTCTCCCGATAGGGTAAAGGGCGTTTTTGTGACCCATATGCATGAGGATCATACCTCGGGTCTCGTTCATTTCACGGGACTTTTAAGCTGGTATTATAAAAATAGCGATCCCCTTATCTGTCTGCCTACCGATACCGATGCCTTTTCGGATATTATGCGTGCGTGGATAAATATAAATCTTGACCCTGCGAGAATGCTTCGCTATAAGAGAGTCGAGGAGGGGGTTGTCTTCGAGGACGAAAACCTCAAGGTGACAGCTTACAGAACGAAGCACTGTAAGGATTCCTTTGCATATCTTTTAGAGTGCGAGGGGAAGAGAATACTCTTTAGCGGAGATCTTTCCAAGTCTCCGACCGAGGATTTTCCCTATGCGGCGCTCGATCTTCCCGTCGATCTTGCATTCGTTGAGGCGGCGCACTTTAATCCCGAGAATTATTTAAAGATCTTTGAAAATTACGATACCGTAAAAGAGGTCTGCATCAACCATTATTCCAACAGATATATGGAATACGTATACAAGGTCAAGCCCTTGATGAAGATGCCAACCCTTCTTGCGTACGACGGTATGGAATTTAACCTTTAATATAAAAAGACGAGAAAATCGAGCAAAATACCCGGTTTTCCCGTCTTTTTTTACTTTTTAATTAAATTGATACCGAATTTTCCGTTAAGGTCCTCAAATAGAGCGATAATGGGAGCGCTTGCCCAGGGGTGGCAAAGGCTTGTGTTCCATTTTTGGTCCTTGCCCCACGCCTCAAAGGTGCAGGTAGCACCCTCTCTTATCATATTAACCCAGGAATGCTCGCTTTCGTTGAGAAGGAGCGTAAGCTCGTCCTCATAAGCGCCAATTCTTGCCAAGGATTTAAGAACGAAATAGGAGAACTGAACGCCGCAGCTAAGCCCCTTTTTCATAATAAACGCGCGAATGCTTTCGGTCATACCGTCGGTTGCGATACCAAAATACAAGGGCAATACGTTAGAGTGGAGTGCCGAGTGGGTTTTGCCCTCGGAATCACAGAAAAGCCCTGTTTCCTTATTATAAAACGCGTTTATATAGGCAGATTTAAGTAGGTCGGTCCTGTAAAGCCTTTCTTCACCGATAATTTCGGCGATCTTATTTAAGGTTTCGATAGCTCCTATGTAAAAAGCGTTTATAACGTTATGGCACTCGTGCCCGCGCACCTCACGCGGAATATATGCGTTATATCCGTCGCGCAGATTTTCCGGCCAGTCAACAAGGTTCCACTTACCGTAAACGTCGGATAAAAGTCCGTCCTCACGCTTATAAATATCAAAGCTCTCGACGATACCGCGCGCTATGGGATAGAGGTCGGAAAGAACGCTCGTATCACCTGTGAATTTATAATAATTCAAAAGCTGGAGCGGATATTGTAAAGAAAAGTCTGCAATTTCCTGCATAAGAGAACAGGTCGCGCAAGCCATAATTCCTTTATCTATTCTTGCGGTTGCCGCAAAATCGTAAAGCTGCTTTTTGTAGTATTCTGTGTCCTCGGTAAGATAAAGATGAGCGAATCCGCTTACGGTAAAGTCACCGAGATACGCCCCTTTTTCACGCGTGGGACAGTCAAGCATACCACCCTGCGCACCGATGCGCAAGGAATTTTCGCATATATCCCAGATCTCGTTAAGATAAGGGAGGGTAGTGTCGAGGGTGTATTTGGGATTAAATCTATGGTGTCTTACCGTTGCGCCAAAGCTTTCCTCGTCAAGGTAATCGATATCGGTGAAAATATTGACGTATCTAAATGACTTATAGTCAAAATAGTCAAGCGTATCAGTCTCACCCGAGAGGATATGAGTTTCGTCGTAATTACAGTTACAGCGCATCTCGTATCTTACGAGATCCTCCGCGCCGTCTAAAAGTTCCTCACCGCAAAGCACGCGTACCCTCTGTCCGCACTCACCCTTTACGGTCATAAAGAACTGTCCTGTGATCTCCTTGCCGAAATCAACGAAATATTTGCCGTCGGATATCCTTTTTATCAACTTAGGCTTAATATTGTAAACGTCAACGACCCAAATAGGGTCATCCTTGTAGTTATAATCAGCATCTGCTTTTACAACCATACGTTTATAAGCAGAATCGTCAAAATCAACGTTATACCAGCCGCGCTCGAATCTTGAAAAATCGATGTTTTCAAGGTAAGCGGTATCGTAGCCTACCTTGTCGCCGGATCTGTCGTCAAGGACCTTGTATACCCAGCTTTCATCCGTACCGAAAAGGTATTCGCCCTCGGAAAAGATATCAGCGATAATGCCCATACGGTTGTCGCCGCTTACGTAAACGCGGTTTATCTCGCCCTGATAATAAACGTGAGCTGCGATAACGTTTTTACCGACGTTAAGATAATCGGTTATATCAATTTCATTGAAATTATAGCACTCGGGATATGCGGGTGCAGGGCCTTGCGCTACGAATTTGCCGTTTATATAGAGCTTATAATAGTCGTCAGCCGTGATCTTTATCGTGGTCTTATTTATAGATTGCAGGTCGAACGTCTTTCTTATATGTACGTGATAATTTTTTATGGGAGATGCGGGTATCTCTCTTTTATCGTACTCGCGCTTGAAAATGTCGATCACGGGAAGATCTTTAAAATCCTCCGTGGTTATAAATTTTGATATAAATTTCATATTTTATCCTTTTTTTCTCCGGAGCAGTTTCCGTCAAACATACCTGTCATATCGCATTCATAATAGTCCTCAAACTCGGAACGAAAGCCTATCGCGCGGTAAAGATCTCCGTCGGACGCGTCCTTTTTTATTCTGCAGGTGTGTACCTCGCAAAGGTCGATGAAATTCATCGTTGCCCTGCCGAGGATAAACATTGCTTCAAAATCAAAGGGCTCGGTAGCGCATCTGAGATCGTATATGTAACCAAAGCCATCCCCGATATCAAACTGTGACGCACCGAGAAGCGCGCCGGTTTCCTTATCCTTCATAGAATACATAAAGGAGCAGGGAATATCGGTCATTTTAAGGTCGGATATGATCTTGTTTCTTTCATCTATATCACGAACGGGGGATATTACGAACATTATTTTTTCCTCACGCTTACGTTGTTAGTAGCCTTATAGAGATATTCAACCTCATCCTCGTCGAGGTATCTCCATTTACCTACGGGAAGTCCGTCAAGCTTTAATTTGCCGATAGAAACGCGCGAAAGTCGCTTTACGGTAAGACCCGCTATCTCGCACATCTTTCTTATCTGACGGTTTCTGCCCTCTGTAAGAACGAATTTAAGAACGGTACCCGATTCATCAGCCTCACCGCGCGTTACAACGCAGGGGCGTATCTTGTAGTCGTCTATGACAAGAGGAGAGCATAAAGTTTCAAGCTGCTCGTCGGAAACAGTTCCTGCAACCTTAACGCGGTAGATCTTCTCGATCGTATGCGAGGGGTGAGTAAGCCTGTTTTTCAACTCTCCGTCGTGAGTTAAAAGAAGCATACCCTCGGAGATCATATCAAGCCTGCCGACGGGGTATATTCTTTCAGTTATCTCATCTACAAGCTCGGTAACGCACTTTCTGCCGCGATCGTCAACCGTAGCGCAAAGATATCCGCGCGGCTTGTTAAGCATTACGTAGATATATTCCTTTTTCTCGTATACGACCCTTTTACCCTTAAAGGTGACGATATCCTTTTTAGGGTCGATCTTTTGACCGATATCGGCAACGTGACCGTTTACCGTTACGCTGCCTTTTCTTATCTCCTCCTCAGCCGCGCGCCTTGAAGAAAGGCCTGCGTCTGCTATAAACTTCTGAAGTCTTACGCTTTGCATAGTTACCTCTGATTGTTTTATTTTTTGTTTTTATATTTTATCGTCTCTTTGGCAGAGAGCGAAGTAGTAGCAATTTTTAAGTCGTCAAGGTAAAAGGAAACCTCGCCGAGCGCGTCTCCCGTGCTTATAGGTGCTATAACATATTTCGGGATAACGATATCCTGTGTTATCGCTTTTTTTGTCAGCGGGGTTATAACATAAACGGGCTCGCTGTTTGTTAAGGTTACGCTTTCCTTGTTACCGCAAATGACAGGGACGGAAAGGTTTATCTCATCCTTTCCTAAAACCAAGAGCTTTTGTCTTACCGAGAAGCCGTATTCAAGCATATTTATGTGGTCGTTCCAGTCGTCGGGAGCATCAAGAGTAACGGTTATAAGAGTAAGACCGTCTCTTATAGCGGCACCTACAAGGCATCGGCCGCTTTTCTTTGTATATCCCGTTTTTAC
>JAFYRZ010000191.1 GCA_017546745.1 Clostridia bacterium | reverse complement strand
TCATCAAGCATCAGCGTTCGTATCCCCGGCTCGGTTGCTCCCGCGTCGCTCCCCGGCTACTCGGAGGGCTATTTCCTTGTGCAGGACGCCGCCTCCGCTATCGCTGCCGAGGCGCTTGGGCTTACGACCGGTATGACCTGCATTGACCCCTGCTCAGCCCCCGGCGGCAAGAGCTTTTCCGCGGCTATCCTCTCGCAGGACAAGGCAAAGATAATCTCCTCGGATATCCACGAGAGCAAGCTTTCTCTTATAGAGAGCGGTGCAAAGAGGCTCGGACTTACCTCTATCAGCGTCGCCTGCCGTGACGCGTCGGTGGTCTGTGAGAGCCTTCTTGGCGTTGCCGACAGAGTTATCTTAGACGTTCCCTGCTCGGGCCTTGGCGTTATCTCGAAAAAGCCCGACCTGAGATACAAGGACCTTTCGCTCGACTCACTCGTCGATATCCAGTATTCGATACTGTCTGCCTCGGCAGGCTATCTTAAGGTTGGAGGCAGGCTTGTTTATTCGACCTGCACGCTAAATCCTAAGGAGAATGAGGAAAACGTCCTGCGCTTTATAGAAGAAAATAAGGATTTCCGCCTCACCGATTTCACGGTCGGCGACCTTTCAAGTGACGGCGGAATGTTAACGCTTATTCCCTCTGTCCACAAAACAGACGGCTTCTTTATCTCGCTTATCGAAAGAGTGGGAAATGACGAAAAATAATTTAAGGTGATAATATGATCGACCTATATTCAATGACGGAGGAGGAGCTTCTTTCCTTCTTCCTCTCGCTCGGTGAGCCGAAATTCAGGGCGAAGCAGGTATTTGTCGCGCTTCACTCGGGAGTTTTGCTTGAAAACATAACCACTATCCCCAAAAAGCTCCGCGAGAGACTTAAGGAAATGGTTACCGACACACTCCCGCGCGTTGAAAAAAAGCTTGTGTCTAAAATAGACGGCACTGTAAAATACCTCTTCCGCCTTTTTGACGGAGAGCTTATAGAGAGCGTGCTTATGAAATATAAGCACGGAAATACCATTTGTATATCAAGCCAGGTCGGCTGCCGTATGGGCTGCCGCTTTTGCGCCTCCACCATTGCCGGTAGGGTGCGCGACCTCTACCCCTCGGAGCTTTTGGGACAGGTGATAGCTGCCACGGTCGATTCGGGCGAGAGGATATCCAATATCGTTATGATGGGTATCGGAGAGCCGCTTGATAACTTTGATAACGTTGTAAAATTCTTAAAGCTCGTGAATGCCGAGGGCGGACTTAATATCGGTTACCGTCATATCTCGCTCTCCACCTGCGGTATCGTTCCAAAGATTCGCGAGCTCTCAGAGCTTGATCTTCCCATAACACTCTCGATTTCTCTGCACGCACCGACGGACGAGCGTCGTACGGAAATTATGCCGGTCAATAAAAAATGGGGCGTTGATGAGCTTCTTTCCGCCTGCGTTGACTACTACAAGAGGACGGGCAGAAGAATATCCTTTGAGTACACGCTCATCAGCGGTAAAAACGATTCGGTCGAGGAGGCAAGGCTTCTTGCTAAAACGCTCACTGCGGCATTCCGCTCGACCGGTGCGCCGATACACGTTAACCTCATTAGAGTAAACGAGGTAAAGGAGAGCGGCTTTAAGGAGGGAAGCGTTGAGTCTATAAACAGATTTGCCGACGTCCTTAATTCTCAGGGCATCGTTGCCACGGTGAGAAGAAGGCTTGGTGCCGACGTAAACGCCGCCTGCGGACAGCTTAGGCGCTCGAACGAAAATAAAAACAACTGAAAGGCTTAAAAGTTGAAAAGAGAAATAAAAGGAAAGGTCGTTAAGGGGCTCGGCGGACTTTTTGAGATACTTACCGAGGACGGCGGAGAGCGCTTCTCTTGCCGTGCGAAGGGCACTTTAAAAAGGGACGAGGAAAAGCTTCTTATCGGTGATAACGTAAGGGTTACCGTAGACGACGAAACTCCCGACGGTGTTGTTATATCCGAGATTTTTCCGAGAAAAAATTCCCTGATAAGACCGCCTCTTGCTAATCTTGATTTACTTTTTATGGTTTTTGCCGCAGCAAAGCCCACACCGGTGCTTGAAACGGTGGATAAGCTTATCTCGATAGCAGAGCATAACCGTATAATCCCCGTAATTGTAATTACGAAGTCCGACCTTTCGGACGATGAGGCGCTCGCCGAGTTCTCGCACATATACGAGCGCGCGGGCTACGACGTTTTCGTGACCTCCTCCGAAACGGGTGAGGGAATAGATGCGCTATCCGCGTTTGTAAGTGAAAAGGTGCGCTGTGGCACACTTGCGGCCTTCGCGGGTGCGTCGGGAGTTGGTAAAAGCACGATAATGAACTCGCTCTTCCCGGGTATGGCGCTTGCAACCTCGGAGATATCAAGAAAGATCGAGCGCGGCAGACACACCACCCGCCACGTTGAAATCTTTGAGATAGGCGAGTGCGGTGGATTTTTAGCCGACACCCCCGGCTTCTCGCTTCTTGATTTTGAGAGGTTTGACTTTTTTGATATAGACGAGCTTTTGCCCACCTTTAAGGAGATCGCGGCTCTCGTCGGTAAATGCCGGTATGCAGACTGCGCCCACGTTGGCGAGGGCGTGGATGAGTGCGAGATCGCTCGCGCGGCGGCGGACGGAAGAATAGGCAAGACCCGTCTTGACTCCTACCGTGCGATCTATAACGTTCTTAAGGCAAAAAACAAGTACAAATAACTATATATAATAATGAAGATTTCGTCACGCGGTCGGCGCTTTGAGGTCGCTTTTTACCCCCTTGCCGTCCGCGTGAAAAATATTATTTAACTTTTTTTATAAAACCCCTTGACAAACGGCACTTTGCCGTGTATAATATATGGGTAATCCTAAGACAGCAGGTTTCGGTAAAAGCATTGGCTTTCCTGCCGAGGTGAAAAACAGTACGAATAGCTATATTTATGTTTTTCTCTT
>JAFYRZ010000190.1 GCA_017546745.1 Clostridia bacterium | reverse complement strand
GTCAGCGATATGCGGTAGGTATATCCGTTTCTTTTTTCGCGCTTCACGGGGAGAGCGATATCGGCGCGCACGCCGCCTGCACAGCCGACAGTGAACAGTCCCTCGTTATCAGAATCGATATTTACGAGCAAACGCCCCTTAAGCACGGAAAGGTCGATTCCCGTAGCACCGGTGAGCCCGACCTCTTCGTCGGTGGTGAAAATAGCCTCGAACTCGGGGTGGGGAATGTCATCGGAGTCCAAAACTGCGAGCGCATATGCAACGGCAGTGCCGTCATCTCCACCGAGCGTTGTGCCCCTTGCTCTTAGGAAATCACCGTCGCGATAGAGCGTAAGCCCCTCTTTTTGCATATCAATATTTACATTTTCCGCCTTTTCAGCAACCATATCGGTGTGTCCTTGAAAAATTACACCGGGCTTATTTTCATATCCCTTCGTAGCCGCCTTGCGAATTATCAGGTTGTCGAGAGTATCTCTTACGTAGAAAAGGCCGCGCTCCTTTGCGAAGGCCTCGAGATAATCGGCAATCCCCTTGCTGTTGCCCGAGCCGCGCGGAATTTTGGATATCTCAAAAAAGAATTCGAGTGGCTTTTTAATGCATTCAAAATCGGATATGTCTATCATAAACAAACTCCTAAAATATTCTATCTATATAATTTTACAGCATTTGAAGGAATTTTTCAAGCGGAAAGTTGACTTTTCGCCCTAAAAGTTGTAAAATATATTTAAAAGCGCACAAAAAGAAAGGCGAAATATAAAAATGACCGAATTTTTTAATATACTTGAAAGCTGTCCGACGGCATACCATACAGTCGATACAGTCAGAAAACAGCTCATCTCGGCGGGGTATACCGAGATTTTTGAGTCGGATATCTCGGCGTTTTCCGATGGTGGAAAGCATTTTACCGTAAGAAACGGTAGCTCTCTTATCGCCTTCCGCGGTAAAGAAAAGAACGGATTTATGATATGTGCTTCTCACAGTGATTCTCCCACCTTTAAGCTTGTCAGTACGGACGAGAAGCTTTCAGCCTATGCTCGCCTTTCAGTTGAGAGATACGGCGGAATGATATACTATTCTTGGCTTGACCGTCCGCTTTCGGTTGCCGGTAGAGTTACGGTGCGCACTCCCGAGGGCCTTGAGAGTCGGCTCGTAGATATTGATAAGGATATTCTCGTTATACCGAGTGTCGCTATTCACCTCAACCGTACGGTTAACGACGGATATAAGTTCAACCCCGCAGTAGACCTTCTCCCTCTTTCGGGCACGGCTTCGTCGGCGGGAGAAATCATTAAGCTCGTTGCGCTTTCCGCAGGCTGTGAGCCCGAGGATATTCTTTCCCACGACCTTTATCTTTACAACCGTGAATACGGTAGGCTTGTCGGTGTGAAGAGCGAATTCGTGCTCGCTCCTCGACTTGATGATCTCGCCTGTGTAGATTCCTCGCTCGTCGCTTTCCTTAACGCCGCTGACACAGACTCTGTTTCTGTTTTTGCGTTGTTCGATAACGAGGAGGTAGGCTCGGAGACTAAGCAGGGAGCAGCCTCTACCTTCCTTGGTGATACTCTCCGCAAGATAGCGGGTGATGCTGACACCTACTCTAAAATGCTTTGCAACAGCTTTATGATAAGCGCGGATAACGCACACGCGCGTCACCCCAACCATCCCGAGCTTTCCTCTGATGAGAATGCGCCCGTCCTTGGCGGCGGAGTCGCGGTTAAGTATAATGCAAATCAGCGATACACTACCGACGCCGTTTCCGACGGAGTGCTCCGTGTGATAGCCGAGCGCAGGGGACTTGTGCTTCAGCGTTATTCCAACAGGGCGGATATTCTCGGTGGATCAACGCTTGGTTCTATCGCCGATACGGGCGTTTCGATACCTACGGTTGATATCGGCGTTCCTCAGCTTGCTATGCATTCAGCAAGCGAGCTCGTTGCTGTTAAGGATATGGCGGATATGGTTGCTCTGCTTTCAGAATTTTACTCGTCTTCTATATCCGTTCTCGGTGACAAAATAACTGTAAAAAAATAAAAAACACGCGTTTTGCAAATCAAAGTTTGCAAAACGCGTTATTCTTTCTGAAATCAACCTTCCATAAGCTTGGTTGCCATAGCACATATAAGCTCCGCGGTTTCCTCTATACCGAGGGTCGAGGAGTTAATAGCCATATCGTAGTTTTCGTATTTTCCCCACTTGTTTCCGGTGTAGAAATTGTAGTAGGTAGAGCGTCTTTTGTCGGTCTTATTGATAACATCTATGATCTGAGAGGACTTTATTTCGGGGTGTCTTTGTCTTACACGCTCTTCTCTATGGTCGATATCGCCGTATATGAAAAGCCTTAAAACATCAGGCTCATCGCGCAGGACGTAGTCGGCGCATCTTCCGATAATAACGCAGCTGCCTTCTTTTGCTCTCTCTCTGATAACCTCGGATTGGAGAATAAAGAGCTTGTCGTTAAGGGGCATTTTGTAACCGAAGTGCATAGTAGTTCCGAGTATGTTAGAACCCATAGCGAGAGTATAGAGTAGGCTGTTTGCCGCCGACTCGTCTGCCTTTTTTATAACCTCGGTGTTGAGGCTTCCCTTGGTAGCCGCATCGGTAATAAGCTCTTTGTCAAAAATCGGAATACCGAGCTTCTCCGCAACCTTTTCGCCGATTTCACGGCCGCCGCTTCCGTACTGACGTGCAATAGTAATTATAACCTTTTTAGACATACAAGCTCCGTTCCTCTGCAACTCGTGCAGCCTTGAAAAATAGAAATAAAAGAAAACTTCTCTTTTACATTATTTATTATAGCAAAAAAAATGGATTTTGTAAATAGTTTTTTGACTCTTTTAACTAAAAACTTGAAATTCCTCTATAAGTGTGATACAATTATACTAACATTGAAATATGACGAAAGGAAAAACAAGATGTACCTTGCCTTGTCGGGAATGATACCGGAAATAGATAAATATGCCGAAGAAGCTCTTTCGCTTTCCACAAAGGTGCTTATGCAGAGAGCGGGCTCTGCCGTCGCTCGTGCCGTCAGGGAGCTGACTCCGATGGGCGCATCTGTCCTTATCCTTGCGGGAAAGGGTAATAACGGTGGCGACGGATACGCGGCAGCGTGCGAGCTGCTCGGTGAGTATTCGGTTTTGGTCGCGGACGTTTTTTCTATGGGGCAGAGGAGCGAGTGCGGCCGCTTCTG
>JAFYRZ010000189.1 GCA_017546745.1 Clostridia bacterium | reverse complement strand
GTTGTAAAATACGGAAGCCAAAGCCTCGTCACCGATAAAGTAGACCGCCGCGTTTATCGCTACGGTAAAGAGGTATACGAAGAAAAAGATGGTCACCGTGTGATGTATCGCAGAGGGAAGAATTCCCCTCTCGCAGTGGCAGTTATCGTTGTCGCATATCTCGTCTATGTTTATCTCTCGCGAGGGACGCTTGATAAGCCTTAAAATAAAGTCTATCGTAAATCCGACCAAAATGCCGACGATCACCTTGTAAAGGAGTATCAGAAGCACCTTATAAAGCTGTATCTCGCCCGAGATAAGAATCGGTAGCATCTCGTCGGAGGTAGAGAGAAAGATCGCAATAAGCGCGCCAAGGCCGATGACCCTGCCGGTATAAAGATTTGCCGCCGCCGCAGAGAAGCCGCACTGCGGTACAGCGCCGAAAAGACCGCCCGCAAGAGGCGCGAGCCTGCCCGCCCTCGTAACAAAGGCGCGGGTCTTATCCTCAGCTCTATGCTCGATAAATTCCATTAAGAGATAGGTAAGGAACAGAAAGGGAATAAGCTTTAACGTGTCGAGAAGTCCGTGTAGAAAGACCTCCTCAAAAAAGCCCCATACCCCACCTGCGTGTGTATGTGTGTCTAATAAAAACGACAATAGAAAATCACCTTTCGGAATAAATAAAGTGCCGTACGCATAATACGACACTTTATAATACTATAAAAATAAATATTTGTCAAGAGCAAAAATGAATAAAGCTCATCTTTTTCCTATCATCTCCTTACGCAGCTGCAGATTTATCTCTTGCATCACCTTAAAATAGCTCTGCGAAACGGTCGCGGAGGAGATAAGCACCGATATCAAGAACTGTAAGAGCATAACCGCGAGAAAAACACCGGTATAAGCTCCGAGCCCCGCCTCTATAACCTCGGGGTGTATACCCGAAAAATAAACGATAACGCGCACTATCGCGGAAATAGAGAGAAGCGAGGTAAGTCCGCGGTTTCCGTCAAAGATCATATAAAGCACAAGGAGAAGAATTGCCGAAAATATATGCGAGACAGCCCCGACCTTTATCCCCCTCGTGGGAAGAAGCGATACGTCAAGTATAAACAAAACGAGCCTTAAAAAGAATATCGCAAGCACCGACCGCGATACCGCGCGCCTGCCGCGGTTTACCGCCGCGCTCTTAAATACCCTCTCGTTTATAAGCTGCTTTTTTCTTTGCTTGATATCCATTTCCATCCTCCCCGAGCTTCGTTACGAATATTGTATCACACTTTTCCTCGCTTTGCAAGAGAGAATATAAATTTTACACCTGAATCTCCATTATTTAAAAGGAAGAGTTTTTTTGGCAAAGCTTGGTGGGTTTTATTTGTGCAAACTGCACAAAAAATCGGGGGGGGGTTCTGTGCATTTTGCTGAATTGCAAAAATCTGACCGTTTTTCGTTGACTTTTCCTGCCTGCTGATGTATAATTTTTATATCCTAAAAAACATAAAAAGAAAGGACAAATATTATGAAAAAAGTTGTATTAGCGCTCACTCTCGTGCTTACGCTTGCAGTTTCTCTCGTCGCACTTACATCCTGCGGCGGTGGCAGCGACGAGTGTGATCATATCTGGGGCACCGCGGCTACCGTCGATAAGGCGCCTACTTGTACCGAGGAGGGAGCCGAGTCCGTTAAGTGTCTTGACTGTGGCGAGAAGAAGGCAGATAGCGTAACCGCTATTCCCGCAACCGGCCACGCGTACACCACCGACTCCACGACCGCGGCTAACTGTACCACCGATGGCTCTGAGACTAAGGTTTGCTCTACCTGCGGTGACACTACCATCACCACCATTCCCGCAACCGGCGAGCATACCTGGGGAACTATTCCCACCATCGACGTACAGGGCACCTGCACCACCGAGGGCACAAAGTCCATCAAGTGCACCGTATGCCAGGCTGTAAAGCCCGACTCCACCGAGGTTATCCCCGCTGAGCACGTCTGGGGCGTTATCGCTACCGCAGACACTCTTCCTACCTGTACCACAGAGGGCGTAAAGACCGTCAAGTGCATATTCTGTAACGAGAAGCAGGCAGGCACCGAGGAGACTATCCCCGCTACCGGTCACTCCGACGTTCCCGTTGTAGTAGCTCCCACCTTCTTCTCCGAGGGGTTTGCCGAGGGTAAGTGCTCCGCTTGTAACGAGGATCTTTCCTATACCCTTCCTAAGTCAGAGCCCATCGTATATTCTTCTGACTCTAAGAGCGGCGAGATCAAGGAAAACTGGTTGGTAGGCGACATTCTTAATAGCGGAGAGAAGCACTTCTATCCCACCGAGGACGATCCCGACGGAAACGCTCTTTACGTTGAGTATTCAATTCTTTGGAATTCGACCCTTCTCGGAATCAGGGATGGCTACGGATATATGACCTCTCCCCGTATTGAGGGATATAATAACAACGACTACGATGCAGCCTATTGGATCTCTCTTAAGAACAACGAGAAGACCTCCTGGTCCACCTTCGCAGGAAGCTTTGAGGTTATCGTTATGAACGGTAACGTGCCGCTTTACGGTCCTCCTATGAACGCTGAAGCTCTTCCCAAGGAGGATTATCCTAACTTCGGTGACTACGGCTGGCACAGAATCGGTATTGAAATGAAAGAGACTGCCGTTGCTGTACCTAACTCGGTTGAGAAAACGATGATCGTCACCCTTTATATAGACGGCGTTAAGGTTTCCTCCTACGATATGGGTATCAGATACGAACACAACTGGTTCTTTAACGCTCAGAACGTTGACGGTGTGCTTGAGTATGAGGAAATTTCCGAAGGCGCGGTAATTCTTCCTTATTACCTTCCTAACATTAAGCCTGCTGAGGGTTACGGCACCGTGTATTTCATAGTTGCTGACGTTTCCATAACCTGTGGCGACGGCTTCGTTATGCCTGTTACAAAGCTCGATACTCCCGTAGAGGGTACTTACACTACCGAGGACGGCACCGAGCTCGATGCTAACGTTTACTTTACCATCGGCTCCGAGACCCCCGACGAGCCTGACGTTCCCGACGAGCCCGAGGTGTGCACTCACCCGAACGCAGAGTATACCGTAGCTAAGATTGCTACTATGTTCTCCGAGGGTCTTGAGGAAGGCACCTGCCCCGACTGTGGTCAGCAGGCTTCCCGTAACATTCCTATGACCGAAATCTCTACCAAGGTTGTTACAAAAAGTAGCGGATCTCATGATAATTACAGATGGTTCCACGAGTATCATTTCCTTGAGGACCTCGTAAGCGAGGATAACCATTTCTACGATGAGAACAACTCGCTCTTTATTGAGTACTCTATTCTCATTAACGAGAGCTTTGATGCTACCGTATGGCATAGCAGTAATGCGGCTTGGTTCATTCTTGGTACGATAGGCAACACAAGCGGCGACGATAATACCTTGAACAAGATCGGTTGGTTCCACCGTGACACAAACGACAGTGCGTGTCCCTACGTTGGCGGTGTTGAGCCGAACGGTACCGTTACGAGGTTCTACGAGGATAACGGTATAGTTGAGAAGCAGGGTGATTTCTACGCAATGAAGGAAGCTCTTTACTATGGCTGGCACAGAATCGGCGTACAGATCAATCAGACTCACGAGGGCAAGGGCGACGATGCCGAGTATACCGTGACCGCTACGATCTTTATCGACGGCGAAAAAATCATGGATATAACCTATGACAGCTGGAAGACCGAGAATCTTCTTTACACCGTTGATGAGAATGGCGTTTGCCATGACAACGATAACAGCGAGATCGAGGTAACCACATTTATTCTTCAAAGGTTGATTCCCAAGGATTCTTCGGATAAGGTTTACATCCCCGTAGCCGATACCCACGTAACCTGCGGAACTGATTTCGTTATGCCTGTCACAAAGCTCGATACTCCCATAGAGGGTACTTACACTACCGAGGACGGCACCGAGCTCGATGCAGACGTTTACTTTACTTACGGTTCTGAGGACGCAGAGGAGAACGCAGGCAACGGCGGCGCTTCTGAGGATGCAGACGATTCCGCTTCCGAGGACTCCGGCACTACCACTCCCCTTATTCCCGGTCTTGGTACTGCTACCGGTAACTAAAGCTTAAAGATCCTGTTTTACAGGAAAACGCAAGATAAATCCACAATAGCTGAGAGCGTATATTAGCCTTGTTTAATATACGCTCTCAGAAATAATAAGCGTTTTATCCATACGCCTAAATGGATAAATTTTAAAAAAGGAAACGTGAAAATGAAGAAGATTTTAGGTCTTGTTCTTGTGCTCGTGATGCTCGTTTCGGTCATTGCCGTGCTTCCCGCCTCGGCAGAGGATGAAGCTAAGGGACAATGGAACGTTATGCTTAACGATGGCATCAATCTCAACTATTGCGACGAGAACGGCAACAAGCTTGACAGCGTATCTGTTCCTGCAAAGGAGCTTGGAGTTTTACAAACCCTTTGTGGAAAGACCACCTCGGTAGAGGCTTATTTAAAGGGCATTCTCGACGGTGATTTCGGAGAGAACACTAAGGCTCTCGCGAAAGCGCTCCTCAATTACGGTGCGGCTGCATACGATTACTTTGAAAAAGAGGGTAAATGCGAGGGCATTCCTGCCATTGATGGCGCTGAGGCAGTTGATGTCAGCGTTCTCGATGGCGTAACTGTACCCGAGGCGTCTGTTGAAGGTGACAAAACTATCTATGCCGGAGCCTCCCTCGTTCTTGACGGAACGTTAAAGCTTCGCTTCTACTTTACGGGCTCTGACCGTAAGGCTAACTATCAGGATAACGATCAAAACGCAATAAACACCGATAATGGATATTGCTATTTCGACGCGATTATTATGCCTTACGAGATCTGCGATCCTATTACGTTAGTAACCGGTGACACTACGGTTACCTACGCTCCCATAAACTACATTATGGCTAAGGCAAATGATGAAAGCGCTTCGGATGAGCTAAAGGCGCTTGTCGCGAGCATCTATGCCTACGGTGAGGCTGCAGAATTGTACAGCGTTACCGACGGCTGTGAGCATAGAGGTCCTATTGCCATCGAGGTTATCAAGCCCGCAACCATATTTACCGAGGGAAATCAGAAAAACTATTGCGCTATATGCGGTGATTACATAGATAATTCTAATATCGCCAAGTCGAATGTTGAGGCTGAAAAATTCTCGACCGGAACCTCAGGTTCGACCTTAGATTATCACACCTTTGATTCCATTCTTGACGGTGGAAAGAAGCATTTCTATCCCACCAAAGACGATTCTGACGGAAAGGCGCTCTACATCGAATACAGCATGCTCTGGACCGAGGAATTCGTAAATGCAAGCATTGGTGCACAGGACTATATGCTTTTGGGTAGATTTGACTCCGCCGCGGACAATCAGGACGGCACCTACGATACCGCGTACGCTCTTACGATCGGAAATTCGAAGGACGGCTGGACCGACAACAAAACACCCGGTTATTTCGATTATCTTGGTAATAACGTGGAATTCGTTCACGGCAATTATACATATGGTTCTAATGCCGAAAATTGCCCCTCTATCGGCGGTTATGGCTGGCATAGAATCGGTATAGTTATCAAGCAGATCGATAGCTCTCGCTTGAACGCTACTCTTTATGTAGACGGTGTAAAGCTCTCCTCCCATAATATCACCCCCAGAAATACGGCTAACCTTCTCTATACCGTAAAGAACGGTGAGTATAAGGATATCGACCTTAACAGAGTAGTTCGTGCATACTACTTCGCAGATAGCGTAGCCGAAGCCGAGGTTGATTTCAAATATGCAGACCTTTACGTAACCGCAGGAGACGGCTTCGTTCTTCCCGTTAAAAGCCTTGATACACCTGCCGCTAAAGATGGCTTCGACGGTAACTTTTACTTTGAGTACACCTGTCCTCACCCGACCTTAGAGTACACTCAAACAAAGGCTCCTAC
>JAFYRZ010000188.1 GCA_017546745.1 Clostridia bacterium | reverse complement strand
GTCCAAAGCGCGATGAAAATAGAGTAAAGCACGCCAAGGATGATATTGTCGCCAAGACCGTCCTTAACTCCGTCGAAAAGTATCTCGAGGTTATCGTGCTCGATCTTTCTTCTGGTTCTGTTAAGGAAGTACGCGCCCGTGCCGATAGCGATAGGTCCCGAAACAAGAAGAGATCCGATAGGGATAAAGCTTGCAACAGAGGCTATTGCCGCAACGATGATTCCAACGACAAGCGCGTAAAGCCAGGGGGATTTAAAAATATTGCCGCCAAGGGTTTCTCTCGCGCGTCGTCTAAGCTCACTTGCAGATGTCATAATAAAATCTCCTTTTTTTAAAGTTTTGCTATATTTATTTTAGCATCCTTTTATTAAAATGTCAATATTAAAAATGGCGGACAGCTTAAATCCTGTCCGCCAAAAAAATGTTATCCAATCGCTATGGCGCCCGTCTCGTTAAGAACGAGAAGGAGCATATAAACCGCGTAAATTGTGAGAAGCGCATAACCCTGCCACTTCTTAAACTTGCCCTGGAAGATGGTGGGTATGATAGCAACCGCACAAGCCGCGATGCAGATAGGGAAGTCAAACACAAGGTTGATTTTCTCTACGGGAAGAGCCGTGCCGTTGATAACCGCGCAAAGGGGAAGAATAAGGGTGGTGTCAATGATATTAGCACCGATAATGTTACCGACAGAGAGCGAGTTCTCCTTCTTTCTGATAGCGGTAAGGGTGGTTACAAGCTCGGGAAGAGAGGTACCGAGCGCGATAACGGTAAAGCCGATGATAGCCTCGCTGATGCCGATGCCGGATGCGATAGTCTTACCCGATGAAACGAGGAACTCCGCACCGAAAACGATAGCCGCAGTGCCAATAATGAAGAAGATAACCTTTCCGGGGATATCCTTCTTCTCATAAACGTCGTCGCCCTTTTCAAGACCTGCGGTCTTCTTACCCTCGATAACGTTGCTTACCATAAATACGAGGAAGATCGCCCAAAGCACGAACGCAGACCAGGTGGGAAGAGAATTGCCGAGCGAAAGGATCGTAAGACCTACGATAGCCGCAAGCAAAAGTCCGCCCTTAAGGGAGAAGCTCTTTCTTGAAATTACGCCCGCCATAAATACGAGAGAAACACCCATAATAAGCGTGGTGTTCGCGGTAACGGAGCCGATAGCGTTTCCGATAGCAAGCTGTGCCGAGCCGTTCATAGCCGCTCTTACCGAAACGAGAAGCTCGGGAAGAGTTGTAGCAAAGGAAACGACGGTTGCACCAACTACAAACTTCGGGATACCGGTAGCCTCTGCAAACCAGGAAGCCGAGTCAACGAACCAGTCGCCGCCCTTAATGGTAAGCACAAGGCCGACGATAAAGATGACAGCCGCAACCGCAAGAAGCGCGCCGCCCTCAAGTCCGCCAAAGAGTGTAAAGCCGAAAAATTCCATTTATAAAATCCTCCAAAATTAAAAAAATCCAAGTAAAGCCAAAGCCATACTCGGTTTCCGTTATAACGACCCCACGCACGGCAAAAAGCTTACGTGAGTCTTGCAAATTAAAACGAGCCAGACCTTTCGGTCGGGATGTTGACTTGTTACGCCCTTGGCGCTGCTACTCCCTCGCGGAGTATTTTATCATATTTTACCTCGATTGTCAATGCCCTTTTTTGTAATTTTTACAAATTTTATTTCCGTTAGTTATTTTCCGCCCTTTTCCACCATTTATTCGAAGAATAAAAGGCGCTGAGTCATTAAGAATTCAATCAAAGCGAGAGTAAAAGTGAGAAAGTTAAAGAAATCTTGAGATTTCGGCGAATTCTTAATGGCTCAGAACCGGGGCAAAGGGATTTAGAGCGAAAATCTTCGGCTGACGAGCGTTAGCCGTACGAGGGTACGGTGAGCGAGGAAACGGAGATAGAACAAAAAACTCAATAAAAATGGAGAAAACCGCAGGTTTTCAACCTTGATTTTCTCCAAATTAGATTACATAGCGGTAGAAGCGCAGAATTTTGCACTCCTACCGTTTTTTGTTCGTTTGCGCCTAAATGACGCAGCCCATTTAGCTTTATTTGATCGGGTATTCCGCCTCACAGACCGCTCGCTTCAAGCCGTCCGATTCCGCGATAAGGGTCATTTTGCCGCCTTTGTCGGAAATTCTGACCGCTACGCTGATCTTGCCCGCTCTCATTCGGCGGCGAGGCGAGAAGAGGGACGAGTGGTCGGTGATATCCGAGCCGGTTGAAAAGACGCGCCCTGTTCCCGTTGCGGTGAAATCCACTGTCGGGGATGCTTCGGGAAGCTCGTTGCCGTCCTCGTCGATGACCGTGCAGGTGAATATCGCGAAGTCCTTGCCGTTTGCGCGCACACCCTCTGTGTCCTCTGTGAGCTTCAAGGCATATGCCTTGCCGGGTGTCACTTGCTTGTCGGATGCCGCGCGGCTTCCGTCCTCGTCATATCCGATAGCCTCGATGCATCCGCGCTCATAGGGCACGACCCATTCGGCGTGTCCGAATTTTTCGACCTCGCGCACACCGAGCGAGCTGCCGTTTAAAAAAAGCTCGACTTTCGGAAGATTCGTGTAGGCAAAAACTGTTATCGGCTTGCCATCGAAGCCATCGTGACTCCAATGCGGAAGAATATGCACCGTCGGCTCATCCGACCAATGCGAAAGATTCTGGTAAAACGCATCCTTTTTCTGCAGGAAGAGGTCGATAGCTCCGCTTTGTGAGCAAAGTCGCGGCCACGTAGCCTCTCCGCGGTGCTCAAAGGATATCCATTGGAATCCACCGAGCAGCCAATCGTGCTCGTTTAAGAATTTCCAGGTGAATTCTCTGCCTCTGAAATAGCTGTCGGTATCGTGGTCGTAGGCGATGATGAATGCGCGGTTGCCGTCATCCTCGCGATACCAGCCTCTCGTTGTGCCCGTGGCACAGCATTCTGCGGCAAAAATTGCCTTGTCGGGGTACATTTCGTGAAGCTT
>JAFYRZ010000187.1 GCA_017546745.1 Clostridia bacterium | reverse complement strand
CTTGCCGTCAACGATCTCGATGACCTCGCTCACCTCTCCGTAATCAAGAGAAAATGCCGCGTCGATATAGTCACCGTAGTAGAACTTGTCAAGCGAGTGTCTGCCTATGACCTCGCCCGCCTCGATCTCGGAGGCAAAGGATATCGTGGAGTTTGCGATTATGGTATCGATAACCGCTGCCTCACCGCCGATTTTCGCCTCCTCGAGCCTTGCCTTAAGCGTTTCTGCGCGCTCCTTTGCGTTTGCCGCGGTAGATGCGATGGTCGCAACGTAAAGCTTCACAGACTCGTCGCTCTCATAAAACTCGCGGATATCATCCTTCGTGTATTCAAGTGCGCCAAGCGTTCCCGAAAGTGACGGGTCGGTGTAGTCAACCGAGCCGAAATAGTAGTTATCGATAGCCTCGAGCGCAAGCTCGTACTTGTAAAGAAGAATGCTTACCGAGTAGTTAAGGTAGCTCGCCTTAAGTCTTTCGAGGTAGATGCCGTATGCCGCCTCGTCGCTCGGGGAGTTTCCCTCGTCGTCGGTGTAAAGGAGCTGTATCGCGGCAACGCTGTCGTCAATATAACCGTTTATTCTTTTCTTATACGCGCGTGAGTCAAGGTCAACACCGATATTCTCGCAGACGTAAAAAGCAGAGTATACCTCGCTTATCGCATCGATAACCCTTTCGTTTATCGCCTCGATATATTCCTCGGCATCTTCCGAGAAGAGCGCATCCTCGTCCTCAAGGATCTGCGCCTTGTAGGTGAGGAAAAATGCGCGGTAAAGCTCGTATTTCACGTCGTAAACCTTTTCGTTTACCGTGATCGTCATAACAGTACGGCTCTCCTCCTCGGTGCTGGGGATAGCCTCGTATCCGCCGCATGCGACAAGAGAGAGAAGTGTCGCTAAGGTAAGTATTATTGCAAGGAGTTTTTTTATCATTTTAGTCATCTCCTGATTAAATTTAATAAAAGTATACCAAAAATATATTAAAAAATCAAGTCAATAAAATATTTTTAACAAAAATATGCCGATTTTTTTATAACAACGATTGAAATTTTACCGTAAGTGTGATACAATACTAATAATAAAAACAATAATCTCTATTTGCAAAGGAAAAGCTATGGACGAGAATTACAGCGTACCGTTATCGAGGGTCATAGAGAAGTTTCAGCTTGAAACCATACACCTGCCCGACCTTCCCGAAAATATTCTTTTGACCTCCGCGCGCGTAAACCGCCCCGGACTTCAGATGGTCGGATTTTACGACCACTACGAGCAGTCGCGTCTGCAGATCATAGGAAAGGTTGAAAACCTGTTTTTGGCGCAGCTGCCCGATGAGGAGAGGTACAGAAGGGTAGAGGACTTCTTCCGCTCTGCGCCGGTCGGCGTTATCGTGTCCTCATCTATCGAAATTATGCCCGAAACCATCGCTCTCGCGGAAAAGCACAGAGTTCCGCTTCTTAGAACCTCCGAGAGAACGTCGGAATTTATGGCGGGACTTATCTCATATCTTAACGTAGAGCTCGGACCGAGAATTACAAGACACGGCGTTCTCGTTGAGGTCTACGGTGAGGGTATTCTTCTTATCGGAGACTCCGGTGTCGGTAAGAGCGAGACCGCGATAGAGCTTATCAAGCGCGGACACAGGCTTATAGCAGACGATGCGGTCGAGATAAAGCGCGTATCCACCCACACCCTCGTCGGTCAGGCGCCCGCACTTATCAGGCATTACGTTGAGCTTCGCGGTATCGGTATCGTAGACGTAAGACGACTTTTCGGTATGGGCTCGGTCAAGGAGACCGAGAAGATAGATCTCGTTATAAATCTTGAGCCCTGGCAGGACGGAAAGATGTACGACAGGCTCGGACTCGAGGAGCATACCACCGATATCCTCGGCATAAAGGTCCCCTCGATAGTTCTCCCCGTTTGTCCCGGTAGAAACCTCTCGGTCGTTATCGAGGTTGCCGCTATGAACAACAGACAAAAGCGTATGGGATATAATACCGCGCAGGAATTTAATAAAAAGCTTATGGAAAATATGGGTATGTAACCGCATTTCTTAGCAGATATGACAACATTTGTTGTCATATCTGCTATTTTTTTATAAAAATATGCTTTGTAAAATAAAAGGTAATAAGCGAGAGCAGCCCATCATATAATTAAGTAAGAATTTTAGATTTCGGCGCTTGCCGAGGGAAAGGTGGGTAAAATGGAAAGATTGATAGAGGAAATTTCCTATAAAAAATGTGCCGTACAGAGAGAGGTCGCTTGTGACGTCAGCTGCGACTTTACGCTTCCCGATTATCTTGGGGATATTAAAAGAATAATTATGACAAGGGAGTCGTTGTCGGTTGGCGGTGCGTACCTTGATGCGGGGCAGATCTCGGGGTGCGGCGTTGTAACCTATAACGTTATTTACGTTGACTCCGAGGGTAAGCTTACATCGGCAGAGTTTTCTCGGGATTATGAATCCTCCATCCGTTGCGAGTGCGACACCCTCGCTCACACGTATATTACCTCGCGAATCGTAAACTCGACAATAAGAGCAACGACCCCGCGTAAGCTCGTGGCTAAATCCACCGTTGCGTCAAATATTCACGGGTTTAATGAAGAGTGTATTCGAATCCCGGAGGAGTTCGGTAGTGGAAAATTAGAGTTTAAGGATGATTTTACCCATGTCCGCTCGACAAGCGTAACCCACCTGCCTGAAAGGGAATATGCGGAAAGGCTTGCCTTGCTCGAGGGGGTTATGGCAGACGATCTTACTGTTATCGCGAAGAGTGCGACACCTGAAATAAAAAGCGTTGAGATGCGCGACGGCATGATATTCGTAAAGGGAGAGATCAGGGTCGAGTGCGCGGCGATGTGCGCGCCTCTTGCCCCAACGGTTGAGAAGATGACCTTAGAGATAAACGAGGAGTGCCCCGCGGGATGTAAGGACCCTGTATCGCTTTTTGCGATACCTAACCTATCCTCGCTTACCGTAAGCGTTCGTCCGACCGAGGACGGCTGTGAGCTAACCTGCGACCTTATTCTTGACCTTACCGTGCTTGAGGATGAGAATATTGCCGTAAGCATGCCGACCGATGCCTACGCGCCCGGCAGAGATGTGGAGCTTGAATATAACACCGTAAAGCTTGAGAGCGTCATGATGCCTATATCCGAGTGCATCAGAAGCGAGGTGCGTAAGGACCGCATGGAGCTCGGACTTTCCGAGGCGAGGGATATAATCATAACCGATGCCGTCGTAAAGCCTGACCCCGCAAGAGGTGAGGGTGATAGTATTTTCCTGACCGGAGAGATCAGATATACAGGAGCTGCGACCCAGGTAAGCGAAGACGGTGCTGTAAGCTACGTAAGCTTTAAAACCTCCGTACCTTACGAGTGTATTGTAAACAATACTTGTCAAAACATCGATACAGTCACCTATGATATTCTTACGTCGGTTAGCGGAGCTTGCTGTATGATAGATAAGGATGAGATACTGCTTGCGTGCAACCTTTGCTTTGGAGGCGTTGCCGTTTCGGATAGAACCTGCCGCTATATTTCCTCGGTAAGCATAAAAGAGGAAAAGGGCGAGGGAGCATCTCGCAAGGTGGTGGTTTATTACCCCGATAAGGACGAGTCACTCTACGAGGTTGCAAAGCGCTTTGACACGACCTCCCGTGCCGTTGCAAATATCAACTCTCTCGGCATAGACGTTGTCGCAGCACCTTCAAAAAGCGGAGGGCTTTCGGGCGTTAAGCGACTTATAATTTATTGATAAAAAAGTTATAACATTGTTTAATAAAAAAATGCACCTCGAAAATCCGAGGTGCATATCTATTTAAATTATTCCTGCTCAAGCCAGCTTTTACCGCTCGTTACGTCAACCGTAAGAGGAACCGAGAGCGCCTGCACGTTTTCCATCTCCTCGCGAATGATCGCCTTGCATCTTTCCGTTTCGCTGTCCCTGACCTCAACGATTATTTCGTCATGCACCTGCATAACGATCCTGCCGTCGATGCCCTCAGACTTAAGCCTTTCGTCTACCCTGATCATCGCAAGCTTCATAATGTCAGCCGCCGCACCCTGGATAGGCGCGTTCATAGCGACCCTCTTGCCAAAGGCGCGTATCATACCGTTTTGCGCGGTAAGCTCGGGGATATATCTTCTTCTGCCCATAGGCGTCGCGGTATAGCCATTTTCCTTCGCGTTTTCAACAACGTCGATAAGATATCTGTCGACCGAGGGGTAGTTCATAAGGTAATTTTTGATATAGCCGGATGCCTCGGAGGTAGTAGTGCCGATGTCCTTAGCAAGAGAAAAGCCGCTTATACCGTAAATTATACCGAAGTTGACCGCCTTTGCTCTCTTTCTCATATCCTCGGTAACGTATTCCTCGGGCATATTGAACACTGCCGCCGCAGTCTTTTTGTGTATGTCAAGCCCTTCCTTAAACGACTCTATCATATTATAGTCATCGGAGATATGTGCAAGCAGGCGAAGCTCGATCTGCGAGTAGTCAGCATCAACGAGAGTATATCCCTCGTCCGCAATAAAGAATCTTCTCATCTCGCGTCCGAGCTTGGTTCTGATGGGAATGTTCTGTAAATTAGGGTCGGCGCTTGAAAGCCGTCCCGTAGCGGTAAGCGCTTGCTTAAAGTCGGTGTGTATCCTATCGTTTTCGTCCGCAACGGTCGGTAAAACGAGCGCGTAGGTGTTAAGAAGCTTCGTGACCTGTCTGTATTCAAGTAGATCGTCTATGATCGGGGAATATTGGCGAAGCCCCTCAAGGGTCTCGGCATCGGTAGAGTATCCGCTCTTGCTCTTTTTCTTGTTGTAAGGCAGACCAAGATCTACGAAAAGAACCTCGGCAAGCTGCTTTGGAGAATTGATATTAAAGGTTTTTCCTGCTAAATTGTAAATAGATGTTTGCAATTCCTGTACCAATTTAGCTAATTCCTCTCCAAACTCGCGCATCTTGACAGGATCTATTTTGAATCCCTTTCGCTCGATCTCAAAGAGAATTTTAAGAAGAGGGAGCTCTATTTTATAGAGAATATCCGAGAGTCCGTCGGCCTCTATCTTCTTTGCGAGAGTTGCCTCAAGTGCCTCGAAAACGTGCGCCTTGGGGTCGTCCTGACCTAATGACGTGCCAAGAAACATTGATGCAAGCGGTTCAACGCCGGATGTAGAGCCGCCGGGGCTTATCACGTAAGCGTAGAGCATAAGGTCGATGGGAATGATGCTGTCGGTAGGAATACCTGCGTCGGCAAGCTCGTGTAAGAGCCTTTTTCCGTCGTAGCAGATAACCTCCGCTCCGTCAAAAAGCTCGGCAAGAGACGAGAGAGGCGCATCGGTCGCGTAGCATTTTTCACCAAAGGTAACGTATGAGCGCTCACCGATTTTTTCATAGGAAAAGCGGCTCGGCTTGATCTTTATAAGGTCCTCGACGCTTATGCTTTCGTATTCCTTTGCGTCGTAAGCGGGAGCGTCGCTGCCGCTCGGCGCCTCGGCCTTGCTCTTTTTAAGACCGAATTTAACGATAAACGAGGAAAGCTCAAGCTCGGTGAACTTGTCGTAAAGTCCGCCCTCGTCAACACCCGTGTAGCGAAGATCCTCGAGAGTAAAGGCTACGGGCGCTTTCGTGTCGATCGCGGCAAGCTTTTTTGAAAGATATGCGTTGTCCTTATCACGCAAAAGCTTCTCACGCACGCCCTTGGTGATCCTTTTATCATCTATATTATCATAAATACCGTCAAGGCTTCCGAATTCCTTGATAAGATTTGCGGCGGTCTTCTCACCCACTCCCGCAACGCCGGGGATGTTATCCGAGGAATCTCCCATAAGCGCCTTCATATCAACGAACTGCTCGGGCTCAACCCCGTATTTTTCGTTGAACTCGGCTCTTTTCATGGTTACCGTATCCTGGTTGGTTGCCAAAAGCACCGTCACCTTATCTCCGATGAGCTGAAGAAGGTCGCGGTCGCCCGAAAGCACGTAGCTTTCGGTATCCTCGACGGTGTACGCCATTTTTGCAACCGTGCCCTGCAGGTCGTCTGCCTCCCAGCCCGGCATCTCAAGCACGTGTATGCCCATAAGCGAAAGACATTCCTTTGCGTCGGGGAACTGCGACTTTAGCTCCTCCGGCGTTGCGTGTCTGCCTGCCTTGTATTCGGGATAAAGCTCGTGCCTGAAGGTAGGGTGCTTAAGATCGAACGCAACCGCCGCATAATCCGGCTTGATAGCGTTCATCTGCTTCATGATTATGTTTATCATACCGAAAATAGCATTAGTATGCTTTCCGCTCTTGGTCGTCAGCGGACGCACACCGTAAAAGGCACGGTTTATAATGCTGTTTCCGTCGATCACGAGAATTTTCTTCATTATATTATATATCGGTCCTTTCTTCATCGTCTGTCTCGGGCATATCCTCGGTCCTCATCGTTACCGCGTCTATCATAAGCTGCTCGCCCTCATCGGCCGTGGGGATATCGACAGCCTCGTGTGCGTCCTCTGCGACCGCCTCCTCGGGTGATGCCTTTATCCTCTTGCGGTAAGCCTCTGCCAATGCCTTGACGTATGCGGTGTCCTCCTCGCAAACAAGCTCGTGTAAAACGATAAGCCTTGCAATAATGAATATAAAGAGGGTAAGGGCGAAGAAGCTCTCGTAGATGCTGTTTGAGATGACCTCTCCGGAGATAAAGTATAAGGTGATGCCGGGGATAGCGGAGTACGCGAGCATAAGCGCCGCAATATATCCAAAGGCGGAGTATGCATGCCATACCTCGCGGCCGAGTGAAATCCTTACCTCATAAAGGAAGAATACTGCCGCAAGAACAAAGGCGACCTCGTCCGTGATCTTGTTCGGCGCATTTATGGCAAGCTCGGTATTGAAATATAGGTAGATCACGTAAACCGCGAGGAACGCGATGATCAGCATACCACAGATCGCGCGTCTGTAATCGCGCGCTCCCTTGAGTCCGACGTAAATAAGGACGCTTACAGCCGCCAAAAAGGCAAGGATAGCGCAAAGCCCTGCAATAGAAGCAACCGAGGAGGGTAGTCTGCCAAAGGGCGTGTTTTCTATTATCTCGGCGCGCTTTCCGAGAAGCCCGTATCCGAGAAAGACAAGCGCAAGCGAGATGAGCGCTATCGGGATATAGCTTGCGGGCGTATTAAACGTGGGTATCGGCTTATTTTGTCTTACGTAAAAGATGCCCCTTAAAAATATGGATATACCGCCTATGAGCGTGATCCAGTTAGCAAGGCTTATAAGCACCTTTGACGTATAGTGCCCGGATGTATAGTCAAGCGAGCTGACGACCGCGATAGATTTTAAAATACAGACCGTAACGGTCAGGATTAACAGTATCGGGATGTCTAAGGAGAGCCGGTTCCTTCTCTTTTTCATCGAAAATCTTCCTTTTAATTATAATACGTGCGCGCGAGGCGAACTCTTTATAGAATATTTTACACCACAAATATGAATAAAACGTAAACAAAACGCTCATTTTTGAAAAATATTCGTCAAAACATACAGGCTTTTTCGTTTCTTTGTGCCCCGGAGCCCCTCGCTTGGGTTGCATTTTTGTAAAATACCCCTATTTTTTGTGCATATTGCATAAAAAACGCGGCTGATTTTTGTGAAATTTCGCAAAATAATTTTTATTTTTTTTGAAAAAGGTATTGATTTTTTCCTTCTTTTAATGTATAATATATAAGCTTGATATGCGTTGAAGCGGGAGGTGGCTACCCATCGAGGTAGGGAATTTCCGTGGAGTATGTCCGATATTTAACCGGGCGAAGCAAGAGTTCTGCCTATTTGGCAGGCTGTGTGAGAGATCGGTTCGTTTTGCGCTGCGGAGGCTTAATGAACTGATTTTGTATGGGGTACATAAGATACACCCGGCACAGTGTAAAACCTCATCGCCCTCCTTAAAGCGGTAAAGCAATACTAAAGAAGGAGGAATCCCACATTATGGCACAGGGAAAAATCAGAGTTAGACTCAAGAGCTACGATTCCACTATCATTGACGCCGCAGCGGCATAGGTTGTTGATGTAGCTAAGAGAAATGGAAGCAAGGTCAGCGGTCCTATACCGCTTCCTACCGACAAGGAGATCATCACGATCCTCAGAGCGGTTCACAAGTATAAGGACAGCCGTGAGCAGTTTGAGATGCGCACGCACAAGAGACTGATCGACATCCTTGATCCCGCAGCGAAGACTGTTGAGGCTCTTATGAGCATCGAGCTTCCCGCAGGAGTAGAGATCGAGATCAAGGCTTAATTCGTTTAAGCCGACGGGAGCTTCAAATCCCGAAAAAACACCACGGCCTCGTGGTCACGTTGGTAGGAACGCCCTTTGGCGCAAATTCAAAACCTATCAACCAATAACCTTTAGGAGGAAAAATGAAAAAAGGCATTATCGGTAAGAAGCTGGGAATGACCCAGATCTTCGACGAAAAAGGCAACGTAATACCCGTAACCCTGATTGAAGCAGGTCCTTGCGCGGTAGCACAGAAGAAGACCGTTGAGAATGACGGTTACAATGCAGTTCAGCTTGCATACGAGGACGTTTCTAAGAAGAACGTTACCAAGGCAAGACTCGGTCACTTTGAGAAGGCAGGCATCAGCCCCAAGAGACATCTCAAGGAGTTCAGACTCGACGATTGCTCCGCACTTGAAGTAGGTTCCGTAGTTACCGTCGATACCTTCGCCCAGGGCGAGAAGGTCGACATCACTGGTATCACTAAGGGCCACGGATACACCGGCGCTATCAAGAGATGGAACCTTGCGAAGCTCAGAATGACTCACGGTGTAGGACCTGTTCACCGTCAGTCCGGTTCTATGGGTGTTATCGACCCTGCTAGAATCTTCAAGAACAAGAAGATGGCTGGTCAGTGGGGTAACGAGCAGGTTACCATTCTTAACCTCGTAGCAGTTAAGATCGACGCAGAGAAGAATCTTATCGCTGTAAAGGGTGCAGTTCCCGGAGCTAAGGGCGGCATCGTATTTATTCGCGATTCGGTTAAAGCATAACGGAAGGAGGAATACACAATGCCTAATATGAAAGTTGTAGATATGGCGGGCAAGGAAGTTGGCGAGATCGTACTGTCCGACAAGGTTTTTGGTGCAGACGTTAACAAAGCAATCCTCCACACCGCAGTTAGAGCATATCTTATGAATCAGAGACAGGGCACACAGTCCACTCTTACCCGTACGGAAGTTTCCGGCGGCGGAAGAAAGCCCTGGAAGCAGAAGGGTACCGGTCACGCAAGACAGGGTTCGACCCGTTCTCCTCAGTGGACTCACGGCGGCGTAGCTCTTGGTCCTAAGCCTCGTAGCTATCGTGTAGAGCTCAACAAGAGCATGAAGAGAGCAGCTATGTTCAGCGCGCTTTCCTCTAAGGTTGCAGGCGGCGAGATGATCGTTGTTGATGCAATCACCGCAAACGAATACAAGACCAAGGCAATGGTTGCAATGCTCGGCGCTATCGGTGCTTCGAAGAAGACTCTTATAGTTCTTCCCGAGGTAAACGAGTGCGTAATTAAGAGCTGCGATAACATTGAGGGCGTTAAGACCACTCAGTGGAACACCATTAACGTATACGACATTCTTAACTGCGATAGCTTCGTAGTTGCTAAGGATGCTGTAGCTAAGATCGAGGAGGTATATGCAAGATGAAATCCTATGCAGATATCATTGTAAGACCTCTTATCACCGAGAAGAGCATGGATGGCGTAGCAGAGAAGCGCTACACCTTCGAGGTTGCTAAGAACGCAACTAAGGCTGTCGTTGCTGCTGCAGTTGAGGCTTTGTTCAAGAAGACCGAGGTAGTAAAGGTCAACATTATCAATATGAAGAAAAAGCCCAAGAGAGTCGGCGTTCACTTCGGTTATACCAGCGAGTGGAAAAAGGCAGTGGTTACTCTTTCCGAGTCTTCCGCTCCTATCGAATTCTTCGAGAGCATGAACTAATAGGAGGTAAGAAAGAATGGCAACTATGAAATATAAGCCGACAACACCGTCGCGCAGAAATATGATCAGCCCTTCCTTCGACGAGGTAACTAAGTTTTCCCCTGAGAAGAGCCTTCTTGCTAAGAAGAAGAAGACTGCCGGCAGAAACAGCTACGGCAAGATCACCGTTCGTCATCACGGCGGCGGAAACAAGCAGAAGTACAGAGTAATCGACTTCAAGAGAAACGTTGATGAGACCGCAAAGGTAATCGGCGTTGAGTACGACCCTAACAGAACCTCCTACATCGCTCTCATTGAGAACGAGGCAGGTAAGAAGAGCTACATCATCGCTCCCGCAGGACTTACTGACGGTGACGTTGTTGCAGCAGGCGCTAACGCGGACATCAAGCCCGGTAACGTTCTTCCTATCGCCAATATTCCCGTTGGTACTGTTATTCACAATATCGAGCTTTATCCCGGTAAGGGTGCTCAGCTCGTCCGTTCTGCAGGTGCGTTCGCTCAGCTTATGGCTAAGGAGAACGGCTCCGCACAGATCAGACTTCCCTCCGGCGAGGTTCGTATCGTAAGACTTGATTGCAAGGCTACGATCGGTCAGGTCGGTAACCTTGAGCACGAGAACATCAAGCTCGGTAAGGCTGGTAAGACCCGCCATCGCGGCATTCGTCCTACCGTCCGCGGTTCTGTAATGAACCCCTGCGATCACCCCCACGGTGGTGGTGAAGGTAAGTCGCCTGTTGGCCGTCCCGGCCCTGTGACTCCTTGGGGTAAGCCTGCTCTTGGTTATAAGACCAGAAACAAGAAGGCAAGAACCAACAAGTTTATCATCAAGCGCAGAAATGCTAAGTAATATCGAAGGAGGAGAATAAAATGAGCAGAAGCTTAAAGAAGGCACCCTACGTTGAGAAGAAGCTTTTCGATCGCGTATGTGCTATGAACGAAAAGAACGAGAAAAAGGTTCTTAAGACCTGGTCTCGTACGTCCACGATATTCCCCGAATTCGTTGGCCACACCATCGCAGTTCATGATGGAAGAAAGCATGTTCCGGTATACGTTACCGAGGATATGGTAGGTCACAAGCTCGGCGAGTTCGCGCTCACCCGTACCTTTAAGGGCCACGCGGGTTCCAAAACTTCGAACAACGGAAAGTAATAACAGATATTCGCAAATAGCGAGAGGAGGCAATTCCAAATATGGAAGCAAAAGCACATCTTAAATATGTGAGAATTTCTCCGCGCAAGGTTCAGATCGTTCTCGACCTCATCAGAGGTAAAGATACCGAGACCGCTATGGCTATCCTTAAGAACACTAACAAGATAGCAAGCGAGT
>JAFYRZ010000186.1 GCA_017546745.1 Clostridia bacterium | reverse complement strand
CCTACAACATTACTTACGCTAAGACCATGCAGACCATCGTTGCGGTTAACCCCGATGCGACCGTTGCTGCTCTTGGCAACTATAACCGCTACGATCTCGATTACGAGTTCTTCGTAGACGAGTTTACCTTCACCGTTTCCGAGGCTATCGAGGTATTCGGTGCTGCTGCGATCGCAGCCGTTCCCGCAGAGCTTAACACCGTTCTCGTAGCTCTTCCCACCGCACTCTTCGCAGGTGTTACCGTTGAATACGGCAGCGTTATTTACAACACTCTTAACAAGGTTGTAACTCTTGGCGGCAAGAACGTTAGCGTTAACGACGTATTTGAGCTTATCGCGGCGATCTCCTCGCTCAATCCTCTTTACTATGCGGCAGAGTACGAGAACGTATACTACGTTGATATGGCAGATGCAAAGCTCGGTAACGAGTATATCGCTGCTAAGATCCTTGGTGCTCTTACCGTTAAGTGTGAGCATACCTACACCGATTGCGATGACGCAACCTGTGATATCTGTGGCGACGTAAGAGTTCCCGGCGAGCATAGCTTCACCAACTACATCTACAACGGCGACGCAACCTGCACCGCTAACGGCACTAAGACCGCTACCTGTGACAGTGGCTGTGGCGAAACCGACACCGTTGAGGCTGAGGGCACTATCCTTGCTCACTCCTTCACCAACTACGTTTCCGATGGCAACGCAACCTGTACCACCGACGGCACTAAGACCGCTAAGTGTGACGACGGCTGTGGCGCAACCGACACCGTAGCTGACATCGGCTCCGCAACCGGACACTCCTTCACTAACTACGTATCCAACGGCGATGCAACCTGTACCGCTGAGGGTACTAAGACCGCTAAGTGTGACAACGGCTGTGGCGAGACCCACACCGACGTTGATGCAGGCACTATGCTCGGTCACATCTTCACCAACTACGTTAAGGATGGCAACGCAACCTGTGAGATCGGCGGCACTAAGACTGCTACCTGTGACAGAGGCTGTGGCGCTACCAACACCGTAGCAGACGAGACCACTCCTACCGGACACTCCTTCACTAACTACGTATCCGACAACAACGCAACCTGTACCACCGACGGCACTAAGACCGCTAAGTGTGACAACGAGGGCTGCGACAAGACTCATACCGTAGTTGATGAAGGCTCCGCGCTTGGTCACTCCTATACTAACTACGTTTCCGATAACAACGCAACCTGTACCGCAGACGGCACTAAGACCGCTACCTGTGACAGAGGCTGTGGAACTGCCAACACCGTAATCGATTCCGGCTCCGTTCTTGGTCACACTATCGTTACCGACGCTGCCGTTGAGGCAACCTGTACCGAGGCAGGTCTTACCGCAGGTGCACACTGCTCCGTATGTAACCTTGTTATCATCGAGCAGACTACCGTTGCAGCTAAGGGTCACACCGAGGTTACCGTGACCGGCACCGCAGCAACCTGTACCACCGCCGGAACTACCGACGGCAAGAAGTGCTCCGTATGTAACACCGTTACCGTTCAGCAGACCGCTATCGCAGCTAAGGGTCACACCGAGGTTACCGTTCCCGGTACCGCAGCAACCTGTACCGCTACCGGTCTTACCGACGGTAAGAAGTGCTCCGTATGTAACACCGTTACCGTTCAGCAGACCACCATCGCAGCTAAGGGTCACACCGAGGTTACCGTTCCTGGTACCGCAGCAACCTGTACCGCTACCGGTCTTACCGACGGTAAGAAGTGCTCCGTATGTAACACCGTTACCGTAGCACAGACCACCATCGCAGCTCTTGGTCACACCGAGGTTACCATCCCCGGCACCGCAGCAACCTGTACCGATACCGGTCTTACCGATGGTAAGAAGTGCTCCGTTTGTGACACCGTTACCGTTGAGCAGACCACTATCGCAGCTCTTGGTCATACCTATGACAACGGCGTAGTTACCACCGCTCCTACCTACACCGCTGAGGGCGTTAAGACCTTCACCTGTTCCGTATGTGGCGACACCTATACCGAGTCTATTGCAATGCTCGAGAAGTCTGACGAGATCACCGTTGAGGGTGGCTACACTATCATCGTTCCCGAGGGAAGCACCGCGATCCTTGACGCAAACACCGTTATCAAGGTAGAGGCAGTTACCGGTGAGGTTGCTAAGGAGGTTCTTAGCAACATCAAGAACGCGATCGGCAAGGGCAAGACCGCCGTTCTCGCTTCTTACGATATCTCCCTTCTTCTTGACGGCGCAACCGTACAGCCCGGCGGCAAGGTAGCATTCACTCTTCCTGCTCCCGAGGATACCGATTACGACAGCTTCGTTGTTGTATTCATCGACGACGAGGGTAACGTAACTCCTTGCGAGACCACCGTTAACGCTGACGGCTCTATCACCTTCGTTACCGACCACTTCAGCCAGTACTCCATCATCGGTGTTAACAACACCTCTTACGCTTGGATCTGGATCGCTGCTATCGCAGTAGTTGTTGCGGCTCTTGGTGTTGGTGCTTACTTCTTCATCAAGAAGAGAAGATACTTCTAATCAAACCAAAATAGAGCCTTAGGCTCTACCCCCACCTCGTGTGGAAAAGGGAGATGCTCCTCGGAGCATCTCCCATCTTTTTGTCGCCAATATGCGCCTTTGGCGCGTGATATGTTCGCTTCGCAAACGTGATATTTGTAGGGGAGGCTATCAGCCTCCCGGTTTTTTATCTCGTTTAATTCGGGAGGATACTATCCTCCCCTACAATGCAATGAGATATGTTCGCTTCGCGAACGTTAAAAACAAAATTCTTCTTTACAAAATCCCAAATTTGTGGTAAAATAAAGAAAAACGCAAGGAGGCGGAAAAATGTTTTTAACTAAAAGGTCGATTTTTAAAATAACGTTTTTGGCTGTTTGCTATTTTATTTTAGGCAGCGCGTTTCTCGGGTTTTATTTACTCTTGGGTGACTCTTTTCTTCGCTCTTTAGCTATATTTATGTATGCCTTTTGCCCTATTTTCGTCATTTGGGGCAGATATGCCGAGGGCAAGGGGAAGCTTATAAATTTAGGAAACAAGCTTGTAAGATATGAGCTTAAGCCGGCTGAATTTATTAAGGAATATGAGCGGATAAACGCTTCGGAGGACTACGCCGTTAAAAGGCCGGGCATTGAGGTCCTGCTTCTCGTTGCGGTGGCATACGACATTTTGGGCGACAAGGAGGCGGCGCTCTCGACGGCAGACGAAATGATCCGCGTCGCAAGCAAAAAGAAGAGAAACGGCGCAAGGCTTGTTAAAAGCGCGCTTCTGTTCTCCTACGGCATGACTGACGAGGCGGAGATCATCTTTAACGAGGTGCGCGAGTTGAAGCTGGATATTGGAAGCAGAACCTTGGCTGATGCTATTCTGAAGGGCGATCGCGCAAACGCTCTCGGCGACTATAAAACGGCAGAGGCGTATAACCTCGCCAATCTTTCAAGGCCGTTTCCGAAGCTCGATAATCTCTCAAGGCTCTCGGTAAATTTCTCCCTCGCGGAAATCTACGAGAAAATGGGCGAGGTTGATAAAGCGATCTCGCACTATAAATACTGCCTTGAAAACGGCGGAGAAACCGAGCTAAAGCCTCGCGCCGCCGAAGCGCTCGAAAGGCTTGGGTAAGGCAGGTTAAGTCAGACGCAAGGAGGCGGGAAAATGAAAAAACGGATTATGATCTGCGCTTTTGGTGCGTGATATGTTTGCTTCGCAAACGTGAATTATTCATTATGCACTATTTTCTGCTCGACCCCAAATGTAAAAAAAGGTTGACAATTCTTTAAATAAGTGCTATAATGTAGGTGACTATAAAAATTTATCCCGGAGGACGTTATGGCAAAATTCTTTAATCAAAACCAGGGGCTTAGCGAAAGAGCTATGCTCGAAAACAAGTACAGAAGCGCAAGGATAGACCTTTTGCTCGTTGCGATAATGACGCTTGTAAACGTTATTTTCGTAATTACTGGAAGCGATACGTACTTCCTCTTCTCGGCTACCGTGCCTTATCTTCTTTCCTTTGTTTCCGCTCTTTATTGCGGAATGCTTTCGCCCGAGATCTACGAGTATCTTGAGATTGACGTTGCAACGGCAGAATTCCTGCCCGCGCCGGTATTTTACGTTGCCCTGGCGATCGCCCTCGTTATAACCGCACTTTACGTGCTTGCTTTCTTCCTTTCTAACAAGGGCAGAGTCGGCTGGCTCGTTTTCGCGCTCGTATTCTTCATTATCGATACGGTCGTAATGTTCGGCTATTACGGAATTTCCCCCGATATGATCATTGATTACGTGTTCCACGGTGTTGTTATCGTCTTCCTTGCCATCGGTATCAAGGCGCGCCGTACACTCGATAATCTTCCTCCCGAGGAGCTTGTAGCAGAGCCCGTTGCCGCACCCATCGTTGACGTTCCCGAAGACGTTCAATAAGCATCCATACATAATAAAAAGTGACGAGAATTTCTCGTCACTTTTTATTATAAACGCATTTCAGCGTAGAGTTATGAGGCTCGCTTTCGCTCACCGTTATAAATTTGCTGTGCAAACGTTATGATATGATTGCCCTTTAACGGTGGGTTGCTGCCACCGCCCTACAACGATGCCATAGGCATCTCATAACTATGCGAAGCATATCATAACTCATAGCTTGCCCGTAAGGGCAATCATAGTTGAATTTGCGTTCCCTGCGGACACAAATTCACTTAAACCACTTTTTGCGCTTTGTCGTACTGCTCTTTTCGCCGAGCGACTCGCCAAGGGCTTTAAGGAGCTTTTTCTGCTCGTCGTTAAGTGCTCTCGGAGTTTCGACGACGACGGTGAGAATAAGGTCACCGCGACGCTTGGAATTTATGTTTGTGATGCCCTTACCGCGCAGGGTGAAGGAAGTGCCGGACTGCGTTCCCTCGGGGATAGTGTACTTTTCGCTCTTGCCGTCGAGGGTCGGGATATCGATCTCTGCGCCGAGCGCCGCCTCGGTAAAGCTTATCGGCACCTCACAGAACACGTCGGAGCCCTCGCGGGTAAATACCTCGTGCGGCTTTACGGTAACCTCGATGATAAGGTCGCCTGCCATACCGCCGTTTCTGCCGGCAGAGCCCTGTCCGCGAAGAACTATCCTCTGCATAGTGTCGATGCCTGCAGGGATAGAGACCTCGAGCTTCTTGTTTATCTTGATATAGCCCTTGCCGTTACAGTTCGTACAGGGGGTCTTAACGATCTTACCCGTACCGCGACAGTCGGAGCAGGAGCGCTGTGTGCGCATCTCGCCAAGCATGGTGCGCTGTGTCACGGTCACTCTACCGCTACCGCGACAGGTCTGACAGGTCTCGGGAGACGTGCCGCGCTTAGCACCCGTCGTAGAGCATTCGGAGCAGCCCTCGACCCTCGCAAAGCTTACCTCGCGCTTACAGCCGAATACCGCCTCGTCAAAGCTGATCGTAATTCTCGAAAGAATATCGTCGCCATCAATAGGCGCGTTCTGACGTCTCGCGGAGGAGCCGCCGCCACCGAAGAAGGAGGAGAAGATATCTCCGAAATCAAAGTCACCGCCAAAGCCGCCGAAGCCGCCAAAGCCTGAGCCGCCACCCATAGACGGGTCGAACGCCGCGTGGCCGTACTGGTCGTACTTTGCTCTCTTGTCTTTATCCGAGAGAACGTCGTAGGCCTCGTTGACCTCCTTAAACTTCGCCTCGGCCTCCTTATCTCCGGGATTCATATCGGGGTGATACTTCTTTGCGAGAACGCGATACGCCTTTTTTATTTCGTTTTCGTCAGCGCTCTTTGATACGCCAAGCACCTCGTAATAATCTCTTTTGTTATCAGCCATTTAGTTGCCTTCTTTATCTTTTGTAAACAATAGTTAGTAAAATTCTATTCATAGGACGGCGGAGGGGGGCAAACGCCACCCTCCGTCCTCTATATTATCAGTTGGTCTTATCCTCAAAGTCTGCGCCGTAAACGTTGCCGTCGCCTGCGTCCTGAGGACCGCCCTGTCCCTTTGCAGCCTCTTCCTTGTAGATCTTCTCTGCGATGGGATAGAATGCCTTCTGGAGAGCCTCGGTGTCTGCCTTGATAGCGTCGGTATCGTTGCCCTTAAGGGTCTCCTTAAGCTTTGCGATAGCGTCGTTAACGGGAGCCTTATCTGCGTCGGTGATCTTGTCGCCAAGCTCGGTCATGCTCTTCTCGGTCTGGAAGATCATATGGTCTGCCTGGTTCTTGACCTCAACTGCCTCCTTCTGCTTCTTGTCCTCCTCGGCAAATTTCTCTGCCTCGCGAACCGCCTTCTCGATGTCCTCCTTGGACATATTGGTGGAGGAGGTGATGGTGATGTGCTGCTCCTTG
>JAFYRZ010000185.1 GCA_017546745.1 Clostridia bacterium | reverse complement strand
GGTGACGTTGAGATCCTTCGCGGCCACGCAGACTATTTTGCAGCTCTTGCGGTCGGTAGGGCGCGTATCCTTATCGGTAACGAGGCAAAATATGCCGCTGTAAGCGGTGGCTTCATCTCGGTAAGCGGTGACGCGGTAAGGCTCGTTCCCGTAACGGTCGAGTTTAAGGAAAGCATTGACGAGGCGCGCGCACTTTCCGCGAAGGAGAGGGCAACCGAGGCGCTCGAGAGCGCAAAGGACGAAAAGGCGATAGAGATCGCAAAGGCTAAGCTCTCTCGCGCACTTTGCAGACTTAACGTTGCTTCATTGAAATAACCACGATAGCTTAATTAAAAAACGATCTATTAAGGTGTATATTTCCGCAGGGCGCACAGTGAGTGCGCCCTTGCTTTTTGTTTATAGTATTTTGCTGTATAAAATAAAGAGCTAAGCCGTATCGCGTATTAAGTCACCCTTGTTTTTATCAGAAAACGGAATATTTTCCCCTCCCACCTAATATGCTTTAATAAAAACAAAAGCGCGAGTTATCGCGGGAGGGAAATATTATGTTCGTTTGTACTGTGCGTGGCTCAACGGTGAAATTTTTCGCATTCGTTTTTGCGACGGTTGCTCTTATGATAGGGCTTGTAATACTCGGCAGACAGGACTCAGTCTTAGCGATGAGCGATTCGACCGAGATAAGATTTGACGGAATGAAGGAAAATGCAGACCGCGTCGCCTTTATAGAATCCCTCGGAGTTAAGGTTAAGGAAGAGCCGACCGAGGAAAAGACGTTTCGTATCCCCTCTGACTTTGATAGGATAGTTTCCGGCTATAACGAGATACAGAAAAGGCAGGGGCTTGATCTACTTAGATACAAGAACAAAAAGGTAACCCGCTACACCTACGAGGTAACGAACTATAAGGATACGGGCAGATCCGTCTACGTTAATATGTTCGTATACAGAAGTAAGATAATAGCCGTGGATATGTCATCGAGCGGGACGGACGGCTTCGTTTATCCCCTTCTTCTCATTGATAAATCATTATTAAAATAGAAAAACGCTTCACCGCAATTTGTTGTCGGTGAAGCATTTTTTGTTAAAAATAATAACTAATATTTACAAAATCGGGATTTTATTCCTCGGTTGGTGTGCTTTTTGCTATTTTGTAAATAGTGTATGCAAGCATTATCAGCGCGAGTGCGAACAATACGTAAATGATAATATCAACGTATGCTGCAAAGAGAAAGGTCAATAGTGTAATAATGCTGCCGGCGATAAGATTTCCTAAAGCCAAGGGCAAAATCGCCTCGCGGAATCTAAGGCTTAAGAATACCGCAATTGCCGTTCCCGTCCATATGCCGGTTACGGGAAAGGGCACGGCAACGAATATAAGGAGGGCGATCATCATTATCCTCTTCGCTTCCTTTTCAACGTCGCGCCCATCTGTTTTTGCGGCTATCTTCTCTGCCGTGTGGATAAAAAGCCCCTCGAGCTTTCTTATTATGAGATTAAAGATCTTGATTTTTTTAAGAAGCTTAAATATCGGCTTCAAAAGGAAAAATATAAGAACCGCAATAACCGTAGAGCCGATATATGCCATAAGCGCGGTTTCAATGATAGAAAGACCGAATGCCTCGGTCATACCTACCGGTATCGCGCCCTTAAGCTCTATTAGCGGAAACATCGAAACGAGTATCACCGCGATATAAGGTGAGCCAACAAGCTCAATTAAAAATTCACCAAGCCTCTCTGCCATAAAACCTCTTATTCTCCTATATATTCAAAGCGCGGAATGGTCTTGCCCTCGCGCTCGACGTTCTCAAAAAACATAGATAAGGGGCGCACCCAATATCCGCCCTCGCCGTAAAGCGCGCGATAGATGACGTAGTCCTCGAGCGTTTCCGAGTGCTTGCCGACGGCAACCACCTCGTACTCGTTTCCCTTAAAGTGGCGGTATTTTCCAAGTCTTATCTCACCCATACAGAAAAGTGCCTCCGTTTTCTTTAAAAAAGTCGCGTTTCTTCTTATATAATACCATTTTTGCCACCAATAGTCAACATTTTTACATAAAAAACAAAATTTTCTAAGGGTTCTCTTATGCTGCCACAACCTGCCTTGATTGCCAAAAAGCTGTCATTGAGAGATTAAGCGGGATAGTGTATAATTGTTGTGCAGCTTGTACTGCAAATTTCAAAAAAAGGAGGATCTTAATGAAAGGATCAACAAAAAGGCTTTTGTCTCTTATGCTTTTCGCTTCACTCTCGCTTGGTCTTGGCTCGGTTTCTGCATCGGCAGTCAGCTCGGTGGGTGAGAGCGAGGCGGTAATGAGCGAGAGCGCTACCGAGCAAAGGGCGGCAAGGATCGAGCTTGGGCTTCTTCCCGTAAGCAATAGGCGAACGTCAGCCTACTCGCGCGCCAGCGTTACATACGGCACGAAGGAGATCTCGGGCACAGCGCTTCTTATAGGCACGCGTACTTATATCTCGGTTGAGGACTTCGTCGCGTATTTTGGCGGCAGCGTTACCTACGATGCGACCGGTAAAGCCGCAACCGCGCGCTACCTCGGTATCACCGTCACGGTAAACGACGGTGCGTACGTCGCCTACGTAGGAAACCGCCCGATCTTCTCCTTCTCGAACTCGGTCGTTATGAGCGACGGTGAGATGTATATGCCCCTCTCGACCCTTGCAAGGTCGTTAGGGCTTTCGGTAAGCGAGAGCGGCACTAAGGCAACGCTTTCCGGAAACACCCGACCCATGTCGGCAAAAGCGCCCTACTCCGAGGACGAGATATTCTGGCTCGCAAGGATAATCCAGGCGGAAAGCTCTGGCGAGAGCTTACTTGGCAAGATAGGCGTTGGAACTGTCGTTATGAACAGAGTAAAGTCACCCCTCTACCCGAACACCATCTGGGGCGTTATCTTCGATAGAAACTACGGCGTGCAGTTCAGCCCAATTCTTAACGGCACGATCTATAATACGCCTAACTATCAGTCAAGGCTTGCAGCTATGATCTGCCTCGAGGGCTTCAGCATCTCGCAGGATGCGCTTTTCTTCCTTGAGCCGCGCCTTTCGACCTCGTCCTGGATTCCGAAAAACCGCAAGTACCTCTTTTCAATTCTTCACCACGATTTCTACGCTTAAAGCACGTCATCCGTAAAATTTTGCGCACATACTTGCAAAAGCCGGAAAAATATTGTATACTATAAGAGTAAAACGATTCTTGAAAGGAATTTTAGTATGGTATACAGATTAAAGGTAGCAGGTATAGAGCGCGATCTTCCTCTTTGCCCTATCTCCCCCGATATGAATATAGCGGCTTTCGTCCTCTTCGGTGACGTTGAGCTTACCGAAAGGTGTGCCGAGGCACTTGCAAAAAAAGCGCCCGAGCACGACGTTATGATTACCGCAGAGTCTAAGGGAATTCCCCTTATCCACGCGATGAGCCGCATACTTGGCGAGAACCGCTACGTCCTCGCGCGTAAGGGTGTTAAGCTCTATATGAAAAACGTCTTGAAGTGCGAAACGCAGTCTATCACCACAAGCTCCTCGCAGACCCTCTATATCGACGGCGACGATGCCGAGTTTATGAAGGGCAAGCGCGTCCTTATCGTAGACGACGTTATCTCCACCGGCGGCTCGCTCCTCTCGCTTGAGCATCTCGTTGAGATGGCGGGCGGCGAAATCGTCGGTAAAATGACAATCCTCGCCGAGGGCGACGCGATCGACCGCAAGGATATCATCTGCCTCGGAAAGCTCCCCCTTTTCGATAAGGACGGCAACGAGCTTTAATTAAAAATCAAGCGAGCCTCGCGGGGCTCGCTTAATTATGTATGTAAATTTCGTATAATACCGTAGGGGTCGACGTCACCGGCGATCCGTTATATATAAAAAAATTGTAATTGAATATAAAAATAAGAAAATCACGTGTTGGGGAAGATAAGCGAGTAAACGAGAATAGAAAAAGAGTGATTGAGGTAGAGGTATGTATAGCTTCTACCTTTTTTTGTTGCTCAAAAATTAAATATCAAAAATTTGGTTGTAATTGAAACTAAAGAAAATAAAAAATTTTGGGAAATGTTGGCTGAGAGCGGATATTATAGTGGTGTGAATCAAGAAGCTGTTCTATATAATATCTTAGGG
>JAFYRZ010000184.1 GCA_017546745.1 Clostridia bacterium | reverse complement strand
GTTATAACCTCAATGGTAATTCCACCATTGTGCTCACAGCCGTCGGATACGTAGTATGCCTCTGCAGCAACACCGTAAGCGTAGATGCTTGCTACCATTTCGGAAAGGGTAGCGTCATCAGCCTTTGCCTGGAGGTAGTTGATAGGTGCGTATGTAACGGTGGCATCACCAACAACGATGGTAACCGACTCGGACATAGCGTAGGGCATAACGGGTGCATCAAAGTAGCAGTAACCGTCCTTATCTATCGAGGTCTGGTTATTATCCTGGTACTCAGCCTTAAGGCCTGTACCCTCGAAGTAAAAACGGAGCTGCATAGTTCCGTCAAGAACGAGAGACGCGCCGATAAAGATGCCGTTGGGGTCTTCAACGTCAATCTCGGGAGCTTCAGCCGCCAAAAGCGCATCGGTGCTGTCTACGGGGTCACCGTCTACGGGTGTACCAACGTAGCCCTTGTTAGCAGCAAAGTACTCGTACGCAGCCGCGCCGTAGTTAAGAAGCGCCCGTGCGAGTGCCTTTGTGTTTTCGCCGTAATCACCGGTGGTAAGGTCGGTTAAATACTCCTGTACCGACGTGGTTTTGCCGCTTACGGTCTGGCTGGCAGCCATTTCCTTTGCGGCAACGTTTACGGTTTTGACCTTTACGTCGCCCTCGTAATAATTAAGATTTATGCCCTCGTTAAGCATAACGTTCCATTTTCCACCGTCGGAGCCATCCGCAAAAGCGGGAACGACCGCGATGACCGAAACGATCATAACGAGCGCAAGAACAAGACCAAAGATCTTTTTCATTTCCTTTTCCTCTCTTTATCGTTTTTTTGTTACCTTACATTATTATATGAAAGGCAGATTGGGAATACGTAATTATTTTACACCTGTAAAGAGAAAAAGTCAACGGAAAAACGACAGAAAATTATTAAAACACCACAATGCACAGAACCCCCCCCCCCGATTTTTTGTGCAACTTGCACAAACCAAAGACCTATTTAACGCACGCGGAGGCTCGAAAATAAAAAAGCCGTGAGGAAAATCAAAGGGTTATCCCTAAGGTCCTCACGGCTGGTTTTATAGTTATTAGTGGCTGAGCCACGTTATGACTGCCTTCGGCAGGTTATGATGCTCGCCCAAGGCTCGCAGTTATGTGTTTGCTTCGCAAACGTTTTGTAGCTTTTAACGATGCGAAGCATCTCATATCTTGCCCGCAGGGCAATCATAGCTGCGCGTTAGCGCATCATAACGATGCGAAGCATCTCATAACTCAATTTATGCTTATAACCTTATATCCCTGCGCCTCGACGGTGCTTACAAGAAGCTCGTCGGTAACGGAGTCAGAGGCGGTGACGGTCGCGCGGTTTTCCTTGTGGCTTACGTCAACGGTAAGAACGCCCTCCGTAGCCTCGAGCGCCGCTCTCACTCTGCCCTCGCAGTGCGGACACATCATTCCCTCTATTCCGATAATCTTAGTCATTATAATTTCTCCTTTTTCTTCCGGTTTTGTTTCTTCTTTATTTTGCGCTTTAGCGTAAGAGGCGCGCCGCTTTTCCTCCGCGCGAACAAATCTGCCAAGCCTTAAGGCGTTAAGCACGACGATAAGGCTCGATATGCTCATAGAAAACGCGCCGAACATCGGGTCAAGCTCCCAGCCGAGCGCCGCGGAAAAGACACCTGCGGCGAGAGGAATGCCGATAAGGTTGTAGGAAAACGCCCAGAAAAGATTTTCCTTTATGTTTTTAAGCGTTTTGCGGCTAAGGCGGATAGCCGAGGTGAGCGAGAGAAGCGAGCTTCTCATAAGCACGACGTCTGCCGACTCTATCGCGATATCCGTGCCGGCGCCGATCGCAACGCCAACGTCCGAGCGAGCCAGGGAGGGCGCGTCGTTTATTCCGTCGCCAACCATTGCGACCCTGCCGTCCGCCTTGTATTTTTCAACGATGCTCGCCTTGTCCTCCGGCAAGCAGCCTGCAACGAAATCAGAAATTCCAACCTCGCCCGAAACCGCACTCGCCACGCGCTCGTTGTCACCGGTAAGCATAACGGCGCCGATATTCATATCCGAAAGCTCGTCTACGGCAAAACGGCTGTCCTCTCTTATCCTGTCGCGCAGTGCGGCAATACCGAGTATGCGCTCGCCGTCCGATAAAAGAACCGTAGTCTTTCCCTCGTCTCCAAGGCGGCAAAGAAGCGCGTTTTTCTCCTCGTCCACGGGGCATACGCCGCCGATAAAGCGCGCACTTCCGAGGTAATATTTTTTGCCTGCGATCTCTGCTGTGACTCCGTAGCCCGAGAGTGCCTCTAAGCTATGAACGGGAAGAGCTGCCGCACCCCTGTCTATTGCAAAATCGCATATAGCACCCGCAAGCGGATGCTCGCTTCCCGCCTCGAGCGAGAGAAAAAGCGAAAGAAGCTCTCCGTCGGAGATACCGAACGGCAAAATATCGGTAACCTCGGGCGCGCCCTCGGTAACGGTGCCGGTCTTATCAAGCACCACCGTCTTGACCGTGCCGAGCGCCTCGAGCGCCGTAGCATTTTTGAAAAGAATTCCGAGCCTTGCGCCAACACCGCCCGAAACCATAATCGCAACCGGGGTCGCAAGACCGAGAGCGCAAGGACAGCTTATGACGAGGACCGAGATCGCACGCGAGAGCGCGTGAGAAAGCGAGCCGTCGATAAGAAGCCATACCAAAAGCGTAAGCGCGGCAATACCGACAACCAAGGGAACGAAGATACCCGACACCCTGTCGGCAAGCCTTGCTATTGGCGCTTTCGTAGCGGTAGCGTCGGTCACCGACCTGATTATCCTTGAAAGCACGGTGCTCTCGCCAACCTCGGTGGCGCGGCACTTAAGTGAGCCGTTTTTATTTATGGTCGCAGAAAATACCCTGTCTCCGACCGTCTTTTCAACGGGAAGGCTCTCTCCCGTGAGCGCCGACTCGTCAAGCGCCGCCTCGCCCTCGATTATAACTCCGTCAACCGCGACAGCCTCACCCGGGCGAACGAGAAATACGTCACCCACCAAGACCTCGTCTGCCGTGACCGTCGTTTCCTCCCCGTCCCTTATAACGGTGGCGTATCTCGGGGCAAGCGAGACGAGCGAATTTATTGCGTTCGTGCTTTTTCCCTTTGCCGTCGCCTCAAGAAGCTTTCCTACCGTGATAAGAACGAGTATCATTGCGGCAGACTCAAAGTAAAGGCCGTGAAGATAGCCGTGTGCCGCGTGGATATCGCCCGAAAGCTCGGCTTTAGCCAAAATCACAGTAAGAACAACGCTATAAATAAAGGAAACTCCCGAGCCGAGCGACACGAGTGTGTCCATATTAAAGGCAAGGTGACGCGCCGCGCGTACACCGCTTATGAAAAATCGTCGGTTTATCACCAAAACCGAGAGCGAGAGGACAAGCTCAATAAGAGCTATCGCAAGCGGGCTTTTTTCGATAAGCCCCGAGAAAATCCACCCCCACATAACGCCGCCCATAGATACCGCCATAAGAAGCATCATCAAAGCAGACGAAACAGCAAGGCGCATAACTATCGCCCTTTTCTCTGCGTTTTGTAAAGTATTATTGTCATTATTGCTCGTTTTTTCATAGGGAGAAGCGCCGTAGCCCGCGCGCGTTACCGCGAGAATTATATCGGTGTCAAGAGCGTCGCCCTCTACCGAGAGCACTCCCGCAAGAAGGCTTACCGCACAGGACTCAACACCCGCAACCGATCCCACCGCGCGCTCAACCGCAGCCGAGCAAGCAGCACAGGACATTCCCGTTACCTTAAATTTTCTCATTTTACCTCTTTCCGCGCGGTCACCCACGCGAGCACCCGCCATGATCACCAAATCCGCATCGCGAATCGCTTTGTTAGCAGGGACACAGCCGTGCGAACCGAGCATGCCGAGGTTGAACGGATGCGCCGTCGGCAACGCACCGACGCCCATCATGG
>JAFYRZ010000183.1 GCA_017546745.1 Clostridia bacterium | reverse complement strand
CATCAAAATTAACTGATTTATAATAAAGAAGACTCTCCTTGTTTTGAGGAGAGCCTTCTTTTTAAAAGGTGCGTTATTATTCGCGGGTCTTACATTGTAGGGACAGGCGTCCTCGACTGTCCAAGAAAAACAAATGCTTGCATTACATTGTAGGGCATCTGTGACGTCGCTCTCTACGACAATACCCCCTGCCGCTATGCTACCTCGGCACTCCGTTATACTGCACCAAAAAACACAAAAGCCGCTTGTCACAAAAAACAAGCGGCTTTGATATTTATCTACTGATGATCTTCTCGCAATCGATTCCTGCGATATGCCTTGCGTCGCCGAAGAGCGACATCGTGGGGCAGACGAGGTCGCCCTCGTTGCCGGGGAAGTTAACGACGGTAATTCCCGTAAGGTCGGGGGAGAATACGCGGCAAAAATAGGGGAAGGGAAGATTTAATGCGTGGCTTATCGCTACGCTCGACGAGCCCGCGTGGCTGACTATCATAATTCTGTTATATTTCGGCTGTCCCACGCGGTAATAGTCGCCCTCACGCGTGTATCCCAGCTCGGAAAGAAACTCGTCAAACTGCGCGGCCTTTTCCGCATAGCTCTCAAGCACCTTGTTGTTATGGAAGAGGGGGAGATTTTGCCAGTCCTCGCGCATAAGCCTCTCGTTCATACGCACAAGCTCGTTAGAGCATCTCCAGGGGTGGCCGTTTTCGTATATCGGGTCCTCTTCCTTATTATAAGAGCCCCAGTTGATCTCGCGCATAAAGTCAAGAAGGACTATTTCATCCACTCTGCCGTGGCGCTCTGCAATAAATTCGCAGGTCTGTCTTGCTCTACCCATAGAGGAGGAGAAAAAGACGTCGATCTTCTCGTCCTTAAGTCTTTCTGCTGCCGCCTTAGCCTGAAGGATTCCCTTGTCGGTAAGCGAGTCGGTCGCGTAGTCGGGGTGTCCGTGCCTTACGAAAACTATCTTCATCTGTTACCTCGTAGATTGTTGTTGTTTTATATAATTGTATCATACACGGTGCGGTTTTTCAAGTGTTATATGAAAAAAGTAGAATTTGAACCGAAATATGCACACCTTTGTTGACTTTTCCCCCGTCCTATGATATACTGAACTAAAAAACGAGGGGGACTAATATGAAGGATATACTCGTAACCGGTGCTGGCGGCGGAATGGGCTCTGTCACGGTAAAGGCGCTTTTAGCGCGCGGATATCGCGTTTTTGCCCTTGACCTTAACCCTGTGACGGAGGAAGAAAACTTAATATCCATACCCACAGACGTAACGAGCGAGGAGAGCGTCAAGAGGGCATACGAGGCGGTAAAGGAACACACAGACGAGCTTTTTGCCGTGATACATTTTGCCGGCGTGTATATGCTTGATTCCCTCGTTGAAATGCCGACCGAGAGCTTTCGCAAAATCCTTGATATAAACCTCTTTGGCGCATATCTCGTGAATAAGACCTTTTTGCCCCTCCTTTCCCGCGGCTCTCGCGTTATCATAACGACGAGCGAGTTAGCACCGCTCGACCCGTTGCCCTTTACCGGAGTTTATGCCGTCACAAAGGCGGCGCTCGATAAATACGCGTATTCTCTTGCTATGGAGCTTCAGCTTCTCGGCATCTCGGTGTCTGTTCTTCGCGCGGGCGCGGTTGACACGGGTATGATAGGCGCATCGGTCACAGCTCTCGACCGTTTTTGCGATAATACCGAGCTTTATTCCTGCAATGCTGCGCGCTTTAAGCGCATCGTAGACGGAGTTGAGGCAAGGCGCATAAGCACAGACCGCTTGGCGAAAAGGGCTATAAAAATACTTGAAAAGCGGCGCGCGGGCTTTGCATACAGCATTAACCGCAATCCACTGCTTTTGATCTTAAACGCGCTTCCCAAAAGACTTCAGCTCTTTATCATAAGGCTGATACTTAAATAATAATATGGCTGCCTCACTCGGTTCAGTGAAGCAGCCATGCTTTTTTAATTGCTTTCGTAGTATCGCTTTATCGCTTCAAACGACTCGTCGGACAAATGATGCTCTATCCTGCACGCGTCCTCGCTTGCGATCCTCTCGCTTACGCCAAGCTTAACGAGAACGTCGGTCAGGAGCTTGTGCCTCTCGTACATCTTATGCGCGATCTCTGCCCCCGCCTCGGTAAGCGTAAGATATCCGTCGCGGTCAACGTTAACGTAGCCGCCGCTCTTTAAAAGACCGATAGCACGGCTGACGCTCGGCTTAGAGAAGCCCATATATTCAACAACGTCGATGCTCCTTACGTTACCGCCCCTCTGTGAGAGGACGAGTATCGTTTCGAGATACATCTCGCCGGATTCCTGTATGTGCATAGGTTATCACCTCTGTTTTCTTCATTATATATAGAATAGCATACTTTTTTAAAGAAATCAAGTGCCGCGGGTTAATTTATCGCAAAATGGGGAGCGGCTCTCTGAAATCCTCTAAGGTATTTCAAAAAAATCCCAAAAAGCTATTGACAAAACGGGAAAAATAGTGTATCATATTACAGGTTAGCAGAGGCTAACTCGGCAAAAAGCCACTACGTAAGGAGTCTTTGGAGGAAAACGTGAAGACCTTAAAGGATGTAAGGATCTCAAAAAGCGCCACCGTTGTAAAGCTACACGGAGAGGGCGCGCTTAAGCGCCGTATTATGGATATGGGAATCACCAAGGGCACGACTGTTACGGTAAGAAAGGTTGCCCCCCTCGGCGATCCTATGGAGATAACCGTCCGCGGATACGAGCTTTCTTTGAGAAAGGCAGACGCAGAGATGAT
>JAFYRZ010000182.1 GCA_017546745.1 Clostridia bacterium | reverse complement strand
GAGCAGGGAATGTTTGTCAGCAACTCGATTATATGCGAATTAATAAAAAGTACTTGATTTAGTCGAATAATTGTGATACAATAAAATAAAAATATATTTAGAAACGGAGTTTTTCAAAATGGATGAGAATAAGATGAAGGAGGAGCTTGAAGAGGTTCCCGTATTTACCCTTACTGATGAGGAGACCGGTGAGGAGGAGGATTTCGAGCTTCTTGCAGAGGCTGTTATTGAGGACAAGAAGTATTACGCTCTCGCTCCCCTTAACGAGGAGGCAGAGGAGTACGTTATCCTTCGCGTAAGCGAGGTTGAGGATAACTCTATTATCCTTGAGTCTATCGATGACGACGATGAGTTTGAAAAGGTTGAGGATTACTTCAACGATCTTCTCTTCAACGAGGTTGATTACGACGCATAAAATTTAATCCTGCGTGGTTCGTGATACTGTTATTGTTGAACCTACACACTATGCAAGGGAGTCCGGACTTCTGTTGTCGGGATGCAGGCCTCCTGTTAGGAGCTGTCTTTGACCCTCCGAAGCAGACGTTGGAAGCGCAAAGCAACAGAGAGGACACCCACCTGGAAAAACCGGGTTAATATTATACTTTACACGGCCAACGCGGGAGCCTATACGCCATCAAGCGACAAGATCGCTTGATGGCGTATTTTTTATATTTCTATCGCATATATTTGATTGATCAAACCGAAAGGAAATTAGTATGGTCAGGCAAATATACGGACTAACAGAGGACGAGGTTTTAAAATCAAGAGAACGGCACGGCGAAAACTCCTTAAAAAAGCTAAAGCAAAAGGGATTTTTTCAAAAATTTCTTGAAAACCTATGCGATCCTATAATTAAAATATTACTTGTCGCCTTAGCGATAGAGCTTATATTCACATTCCGCGACTGCAATTATTTTGAGATATGCGGTATAGTTGCGGCAATTTTAATAGCAACCACCGTTTCAACGGCATCCGAGATCGGCAGTGAGGCAGCATTCCGCCGCCTTGAAGCGGAGATCGCTGATCTTTCGGTCAAGGTAATGCGCGCGGGAGAGATAAAAAGCATATCTATAAAGGAAATCGTTGTTGGTGACCTGGTTTATCTGTCCTCGGGAGAGAGGATACACGCGGACGGAGTAGTTGTTGACGGTGAGATCTCTGTTGACCAGTCTATGCTTAACGGCGAGGGGGTAGAGGTTAAAAAAACAAGGAACGATAAGGCTGAATACGATAGGGATATATCAAATCCTAACCTTGTTTTCAGCGGTAGCCTTATAACCTCAGGCGCGGGAATTATGAGGGTATCTGCCGTCGGGCAGGGGACATTTCTCGGGGAGATCGCAAACGACGTACAGACCGAGAAAAGAAACAGTCCTTTAAAATTAAGGCTCAACCGCTTGGCGTCGCAGATAAGTAAGATCGGATATATTATGGCGATATTCGTAGGATTATCCTATCTTTTTAATATTTTCGTTTTGGATAACGGCTTTGTTTGGACCAATATTCTCGTGGATATTACGGATTTTAGATTTCTCTTTAAAACCTTGGTAAATACTTTAACGGTTATGATCACGGTTATCGTCGTTTCAACGCCGGAGGGGCTTCCGATGATGATCACGGTTGTCCTTTCTCGCAATATGAAAAGGATGTTATCCGATAACGTTCTTGTTAAAAAGCTCGTTGGTATTGAAACGGCAGGCTCTCTAAACATTTTATTCACTGATAAGACGGGAACGCTTACAGAGGGGAAATTGAGCGTTGACGGTATCCTTCTTGAGTGCGGATACATAAGGAATATAAATTCATTAAAGAAATACAAGCATATCTTTGAGATATTAAGGCTTAATGCGGAATATAACACCGACAGCATGAGTAAGGACGGAGAGGTTTTCGGTGGAAATTCTACCGACGTTGCGATAACCTCATTTTTTAACTCTGAATTTAAAAGTGATAGACGGGTCGTTGATCGCGAAAGCTTTAAAAGTGAAAACAAATATTCTTCCGTAATCCTTGACGGCGGTCTTATAATATACAAGGGCGCACCCGAGAGGATTTTAAGGGAGGCAGGCTTTGCCTTGTCTCTTGACGGCAAGGTTATATCAAAGGATCTTACCGACGTTATTTGTGAATACGAACGCAGAACAAAGCTCGGCGAGCGTCTTATTGCGGTTGCTTATTCGGACGAAAATAATAAAGGGCAGCTCGTTTTCGTTTCACTTATCGTTTTAAGGGATAAGCTGCGTCGCGACTGCCGTGAGTCGGTTAAAACGATAAAAAAAGCAGGAATAAACGTAGTTATGATAACCGGCGACGGCATTGAAACCGCAAGAAGTATTGCAAGAGAGTGCGGGATAATAACATCAACAAGTGATATTGCTATAACCTCCGATGAATTAAGAGCGCTTTCCGATGAAGAGCTTATCGGGATACTTCCCGCTCTTAGGGTGGTTGCAAGGGCGCTGCCGAGGGATAAATTAAGGCTTGTAACTGTAGCGCAGAGGCAAAATCTTGTAGTTGGAATGACGGGTGATGGAGTTAACGACGCGCCTTCCTTAAAAATGTCGGACGTTGGATTTTGTATGGGTAGCGGTACGGAGATATCCAAGGAAGCGTCTGATATAATTATTCTTGATAACAGCATTAGCTCGATTTGCCGCGCGATACTTTACGGTAGAACTATATTTAAATCAATAAGAAAGTTTATCACCTTTCAGCTTGTTATGAATATTGCCGCCTGCGGTGTAACTCTTTTCGGACAGTTCGTTGGCATAGATAATCCTATAACGATAATACAGATGCTTTGGATAAACATTATTATGGATACCCTTGGCGGTCTCGCCTTTGCGGGTGAGCCTCCGCTCGGATATTATATGAGCGAGAAGCCAAAGAGAAGAGAAGAACCGATCCTCTCGGCTGATATGATGCACCATATATTGTCAACAGGTGCGTTTACCCTCGTTTTGTGTATCGCCTTTTTATCCTTGAATATCTTTAAATCGGTTTATAATTTTAACGTTAATACCGATAAATTTTACACGGCATTTTATGCCCTCTTCGTTTTCTCCGGGATATTCAACTCGCTTTTAGCAAGATCGGAGCGTCTTGTCGTTACCTCAAATCTTAACAAAAACAAGGGCTTCGTTATCATTATGCTTTTAATTGCGGTGGTCCAGATTTTGATGATTTATTTTGGCGGTGAGATATTCCGTTGCGTTCCTCTATCTTGGCACGAGCTTTCTGTCGTTATCAGCTTTGCCTTTTGCGTCGTCCCATTTGAAATGCTCCGTCGTCTGATCTATAAATTAAAATAAAGGGCGAATTTTTCGCCCTTTTCCCTTTTATTAAATAATTACATTAAGATACCTTGATTTTTTCTCGAAAATATAGTATAATAAATTGCTAAATAAAAAAAGAGAAGATTTCCATCTTCCCTTAATTTGGAGCTGGTGACCGGACTTGAACCGGTGACCTGTTGCTACATTGGCTTTAGCCAAATTACGAATCGTTTGACATAGTCAAACATTGATTTCGTAATCCAGGTCACCGGACAATAAAAAAAGAGAAGATTTCCATCTTCCCTTAGTTTGGAGCTGGTGACCGGACTTGTGTCGAGAGCCGTTTTGTATTATGTTAATCGGCTGTTTATCAGTTGACCTGTTGCTACATTTGCTTTAGCCAAATTACGAATCGTATGACAAAGTCATACATTGATTTCGTAATCCAGGTCACCGGGTAATAAAAAAAGAGAAGATCTTAATCTTCCCTTAGTTTGGAGCTGGTGACCGGACTTGAACCGGTGACCTGTTGATTACGAATCAACTGCTCTACCGACTGAGCCACACCAGCAAATCAACTCGCCATACTATTCTATCACTTTTTAGTGATTTTGTCAATAGGGAAAACAATTATTTTTGGAGTAATTATGGATTTATGTAACCTTTCGGTCATCAAATCTTTGATGGCCGACGCCGGAATAACCTTTCGTAAGGATTACGGTCAAAACTTTCTTATAAACAGAATAATTCCCGAGGAAATAGCAGAAAGATGCACGGATAATCCTCACAGTATGATACTTGAGATTGGCCCGGGTATCGGTTGCTTAACACAGGAGCTTGCTATGCGTTACGACCGTGTTGTTGCGGTCGAGATCGATAAGGGGCTTATCCCCGTTCTTGAAAAAACGCTTGCGGAATACGATAACGTAACGGTTATCAATAACGACGTTATGAAGATCGATATTGCGGCGCTTATCGAGGAATATTCCGATGGACGTCCCGTATCTGTTTGTGCTAATCTCCCATATTATATCACAACCCCGATACTTATGCACCTCTTGGAGTCGGGTGTTAGGTTCGATTCTATAACCGTTATGGTGCAGAACGAGGTTGCAACAAGGCTTATCGCCCCTCCCGGTAACAGCGAATACGGTGCTATCACCGCCGTGCTTAACTATTACGGCAGAGTAAACAGACTTTTCAAGGTTTCTGCGGGATGCTTTATTCCTGCGCCTAAGGTAGACAGCGCTGTTATTAGGATCGATCTTTTTAAAGAGCCCCCGTTTGAGATAAAGGACGAAAAGCTTTTCCGCGCGCTTATTAAGGCAGCCTTTGAAATGAGAAGAAAGACCCTTATGAATGCGGTCAGCGCAAAGCTTTCGCATATAGAAAAGAGTAGACTTGCCGAGGCGTTGGTTTCTATCGGTCACCCCGAAAACGTAAGAGGAGAGCGTCTTTCGGTTGAGGATTTTGCAAAGCTCTCTAATATTTTAGCTTAAAAAATAAATGCCGGATAACTCATAATTGCATCGAAGCAACGTGGGGCTATCCGGCATAAATTTATTTAGACCAATTTAAGGATCTTGATACCGCCTTGCGCCATGTATCAAGCTTTTCCTCTCGTTCTTGGTCGTTAATTTGGGGCAGAAACACCGATTCTGTCTTTTTGTTAGCTTTGATCTCTTCGACGGAGGAATAAACCCCGAGCGCCAAGCCGCAAAGATACGCAGCTCCGAGAGCAGTTGTTTCAATACACATAGGTCTCTCAATAGGCATTCCCAAAATATCGGCCTGAAAGCTTAAAAGAAGGTTATTGGCACACGCTCCGCCGTCTACCGAAAGGCTTGGTACCCGGGTCGTTGCGGTTTCCTTCATAAGCGAAACTACGTCTGCCGTTTGGTAAGCCATAGATTCTATCGCAGCTCTAATGATGTGGTTTTTGGTCGTACCTCTCGTTATTCCAACTATCGTTCCTCTTGCGTAAGGGTCCCAATACGGCGCACCGAGGCCCTGGAAAGCAGGTACGATATAAACACCGCCCGTGTCCTCGACGAGGGATGCGTATTTCTCGGATTCCTTTGCCGAGTCAATTATCTTAAGTCCATCGCGAAGCCACTGTATTGTCGCACCGCAGCTGAAAACCGAGCCCTCAAGAGCGTAGGTAACCTTGTCGCCTAATCCCCAGGCGATCGTGGTTAAAAGCCCCTTATCGGAGAAAAACGGAGTATCACCGGTGTTCATAAGAAGAAACGCACCTGTGCCATATGTGTTTTTAACGTCACCCTTGTTATAACAGCACTGCCCGAAAAGCGCCGCCTGCTGGTCTCCCGCAATTCCCGCGATAGGTAATTCTGCACCGAGAAGCTCTGAGGTGGTATAACCGAAAATACCCGACGAAGGGAGAACCTTCGGAAGAATAGAGGACGGGATATCAAAGAGAGATAAAAGCTCCTCGTCCCACTCTAAGGTGTTTATATTAAAGAGCATAGTGCGCGACGCGTTAGAGTAGTCGGTCGCGTGTATTTTACCGCCGCTTAGCTTCCACATAAGCCATGTGTCAACCGTTCCGAAGCAAAGGTCACCGCGGTTTGCGCTTTCGCGCGCACCCTTAACGTTGTCAAGTATCCATTTGATCTTGGTTGCGGAAAAATAAGGGTCGGGCAAGAGTCCGGTCTTTTTCTTTATAAGGTCGGAATAGCCGTTATTCTTTAATTCCTCGCAATAGTCGGCCGTTCTTCTGCATTGCCATACTATTGCGTTGTAAATCGGCTCACCCGTGAATTTATTCCAAATTACCGTTGTTTCGCGTTGATTTGTAATTCCTATTCCAAAAACCTCGTAAATATTTGCTCCGATCCTTGCAAGCGCCTCGGTTATAACCGAAATCTGGCTTGACCATATATCCATAGGGTCATGCTCAACGTATCCCTCTCGCGGGAATATCTGCGGATATTC
>JAFYRZ010000181.1 GCA_017546745.1 Clostridia bacterium | reverse complement strand
GTTAGCCTTACAAAAACCGGTGTGTCGTATTTCTCGGAGATGTCAAAGGCGAGCCTTGTGAATTCCTTACACTCGGCGGAGTCAGACGGCTCGAGCATTGCGATCTTTGCCGCCTCTGCATAATGACGTGAGTCCTGCTCGTTCTGTGAGGAATGCATACCCGGGTCGTCCGCAACGCAGAAGACAAGACCTGCGCCAATACCGGTATAGCTTACCGTAAACACCGGGTCTGCCATAACGTTAAGACCGACGTGCTTCATACAGCTCATCGCTCTCGCGCCGCCGATAGCCGCGCCTATCGCTACCTCTGCGGCAACCTTCTCGTTTGGCGACCACTCGGAGTATATCTCCTCGTACCTCGCGACCTCCTCGGTTATCTCCGTGCTGGGAGTTCCGGGGTAGGAGGCAACGACCCTAACGCCCGCCTCATAGGCTCCGCGCGCTACCGCCGCGTTTCCAAGTAAAAGCTTCTTCATAAAATAGCCTTCCTTTCGACCTGAACTTAAAAATAAAAAAATCCCGTCCTGAACTTCTAAAAATTCAGAGGACGAGAAGACTCGTGGTACCACCTCGGTTTATCACGACCTCACAGCCGTGACCTTACGGGTACTTACATACCCTTGCCCTATAACGGGAGCATCCGTTGCCGCCTACACACAAAAAAAGCTTCAGCGCACAGCTTGCGCGGGGAATTCGATATCACCTCAGCCGTTGTCTTTCACCACCCGACAACTCTCTTCCTTGCTTTACGTGATCCTACTACTTCGCGCTCAAACGCATTTATATCGTATATTTTAGCACATTACTTGACTAAAATCAATAGTTTTGTGAATATTTCGCCTAAAAATTTAAATAAACAGCCGTGCCGGACTAAAATTCCTTGACAACTCTTTCCCCTCTGTGTATAATAAATTAAAAGGAAGAGAATGGAGAGAAGCGTAAGATGGGAAAAAAGCCGTATTCGAGGGTGTATCTCGAGGTAACTAACGTATGTAATAAAAGCTGCTCCTTCTGTATCGGCACGAAAAGGGCACCCCATAATATGACTCTTGCCGAGGTGGATCTTATCACCGATAAGCTTCTTCCTCTTACCGACTACGTCTATTTTCACCTTATGGGAGAGCCGCTTTTGCATAAGGAGATCCTCGATATGATAAGCCTTGCGTCAAATAAGGGCTTTAAGTGCGCTGTAACGACCAACGGCTCGCTTCTTAAAGCGCGTGGGGATGCCCTGATAAAAAGCGGCGTTTATAAGGTAAATATCTCGCTACACAGCTTTGAGGGCGTGTCGGAGGATGAGCATCTATCCTACCTTACCTCCTGTATCGATTTTGCAAGGGAAGCGTCGGATGCCGGGGTGCTTTGTGTATTTAGGCTTTGGAACGGTGAATTTGAAAAGGAAAACAACTCCCGCGCATTGACCTTGCTTCGTGAGAAGCTACCCTACGAGTGGGCAGAGGGCTCGCGCGGCTATCGCATCAAGGATAAATTACATCTTGAATATGGAGAGAGATTCGATTGGCCCACTATGGATATTGACCCGATCGGTGACGAGGCTTTTTGCTACGGACTTGCCGACCATTTTGGAATTCTGTCGAGTGGCACGGTCGTGCCCTGCTGTCTTGACTCGGACGGTAATATACCGCTTGGCAACGCACTGCGCGAGGATCTTTCGGCTATTCTTTCGTCAGAGCGCGCAAAAAATATCCGCGAGGGATTTAAATCGAGACGCGCTGTCGAGGAGCTTTGCAAAAGATGCGGTTATTCAAGAAGATTTGATATAAAAAAGTGAAAACGTCGATTTTTCGGTAAAAAACAAAGATTTATACCGTGATAGTACCCGTTTGTCGGGAAATCTCGGAAAATAAAAGATAGAAAGAAAAGGAGGAAAACTCAAGTGGATTTTTTTGAAAAGCTACCCGGTAGCGTAAGACTTATTATCGACAGAATGAGAGAAAACGGCTATCGCGCGGACATCGTTGGCGGCTGCGTGCGTGATTTTCTTCTTGGGCGTACCCCCTTTGATTTTGATATTACGACAAACGCTCGCCCCGAGGTTACGAAGCAGCTTTTCTCTGACTTCAGGGTGATAGAGACCGGAATTAAGCACGGCACCGTGACCGTTCTTATAGACGGAGATCCCTACGAGATCACCACCTATCGTATAGACGGTGAGTATAAGGACAACCGCCGTCCCGAGAGCGTGTCATTTTCTTGTGAGATAGAGGACGACCTTTCCCGTCGCGATTTTACGATGAACGCTATTGCGTACAACCCCTACGACGGCATAACCGACCGCTTTGGCGGAGCGGAGGATATCTCTCGCGGCTTAATACGCGCGGTTGGCGACCCGTACTTAAGGTTTGACGAGGATGCGCTTCGCATCCTGCGCGGTGTGAGATTTTCATCCACCCTCGGCTTCGAGATAGAAGAGAAGACCTCCCGTGCTATCCTCGATAAATGCCACCTTTTAAAAAATATCTCCGCCGAAAGGATACTCGTTGAGTTTAAAAAGCTCCTTCTTGGCGGTGGGGCAGTAACGGTTATAAACAGATATCTTCCCGTTATAAATGAATTTTTGCCCGAGGTAAAAAAGCTCGACCTTCCTACGGACGCTTTCTTTGGGCTTAGCTTTACGGAGGCGTGCGCGATGCTGTTCTTCGCATCCGAGAGCGACGGAGTTGATATTGCTCTTCGCACTCTTCGCGCGGATAACGAGGCTATCGCCTATTCCGCCTCAACCCTCAAAGCACTCTACGAGATAAAACGCGGGCGCGCCCTTGCCACACAAAAGGATCTTGGCTTCTTCCTCTGCGACTACGGTCCTGCGGTTATGAAAAGCGCTGTGGAAATATCTCGCCGCTTGGGGCTTGCTTCCCTTGATACCTGTGCCGTGATAAACGAATATCTCGGTGCGCCTCACCCATACCGTATATCCGACCTTGATATCGGCGGCAACGACCTTATCTCTCGCGGCTATCGCGGTAAGGCTATCGGTGATAAGCTTTCCGAGCTTCTTGACAGGGTCATCTCGGGCGAGGTAGAAAACACTCGCGCATCTCTTCTTGCGGCTCTTTAGAGCATCATTTAAAGAATAAAAATAAGACGTAAGAGCATTTTTTCGTTAACTCTTACGTCTTTTCTTTTATATGATCAGCCTGCCGTCGTCAAGCATTCTTACGATCTCTCTTATCGCGTGCCGGTCACAGGAAACCGTGATAATATCGGCAACCGCCTTAAGCTCGTCCACCGCGTTTTCTACCGCGATACCGACCCCTGCCGCCTTGACCATCGAAATATCGTTGTTGTAGTCACCCGCGGCAATAGTTCTTTTTCTCTCTATTCCAAGGTGCTGCGCAAGCTTATAAAGCAGCTGCCCCTTGTCAACTCCCTTGGGTATCATCTCAAAAAACGCGAACTCCGAGCGGATAAAATCGAACCTCTCGGCCAAGGGATGCGAGAGGAGAAATTCCTGCGTTTTCTCTATTACCTCGCCCGAAAGGCTTGCAAAAACCATCTTTATGATAGGCTCGTTTATCTCCCTGTAATGCGCCCTCGGAAACTCAAGCCCCGTTATAAGAGAGTACCTGTCGCTTGCCTCGTTTACCCTTGCGAAATAGGTCTGTCTTGGGGTGTAGAAATGCACGGCAACCTCGGGGATATTTTCGTATACCTCGTCGGCAAGATCTCTTGCCATCTCGTCAAGCTCGTAGAGAAAAACGTACTCGCCGCGTACGTGGTCGTATATACCTCCGCCGTTAAAGCACCCGATAGGCACGTTCGGCTTAGCAATGCTTATAGCGCGCCCTGCGGTAAGCGGCGGGCGACCTGTGATAAAGGTGAAGGAGCCACCCTCGCTCTTAAAATATTCTATTGCTCCCTTGTTCTCCTCGGAGAGCCCTCCGTCTGAAGAAAAGAGCGTTCCGTCAAGATCGGTGCATAATAAAATTCCGTCAAATTTTCCCATAAATCCTCAAAATGACAACAAATACTTACAAAAACGGTTGTTTTTTGCTCTTAAACCGCTAATAATAGACAAAACTAATGGGGCGCTTTTTTAGCCGCCCCATATATTTTTAGATGTCAACGTTAAGTGCGTTTCCACACTCCCAGGACTCAAATGCCGCGAGCATAACGAGAAGAACTCGCCTTACCTCGTCATTCTTGATAAGCTGCTCACACTCGCCGTTTATCGCGCCGACAAAGTTGCGGTAGAAGTCGTGTACGTCGGAGGTGGGTCTGTCTATCTCGTAGAAATCAAGGGTTATCTCATCACGGGGTGCCATAGTCTTGGTGATGCCTGCCGCGGTCTGTACGGGAAGGACCTCCTTCTCACACCATGCCTTAAGCTTGGATACGCGGCACTTCTTCTGCCAGTCCTCGATAAGAGCAGTACCGCTCTTACACTGCATATAGAATCTCGGCATAGCGATAAAGTTGTAGGTACCAACCTCGATGGTTGCGCGCTTGCCGCTCTCGAAGATCAGGTGAAGATTAAAGCCGTCGTCAACCTCGCTTGTAGTGATGTTGGTGATCTCGCAGTAAACTCTCTTTATCCTCTCGGGGATAAGCTTAAGCATCTGGTCGATAAGGTGAACGCCCCAGTCAAGCACCATTCCGCCGCCCTCGGGCTTGTGACAGCGCCAGTCGGAGGGAATTCCGCGCGAGCCGTGAATTCTCGACTCGATATTGATGACCTCGCCGATCTCGCCCGACTCGATAAGGCTCTTTATAGCAAGGAAGTCTACGTCCCAGCGTCTGTTTTGGTGAACCGAGAGAAGAACGCCGTTTTCCTCTGCCGCCCTTACCATATCGTCAAACTCCTCTACGGTAAGCGCCACCGGCTTCTCGCAGATAACGTGCTTCTTCGCGTTAAGTGACGCTACGACGATATCTCTGTGCACGTCGTTAGGCGTTGCGCAAAGAACGATGTCAACCGACGCGTCTGCATTTATCTCCTCAAGAGATGCGTAGGTACGGATACCGAGATCCCTCGCCGCCTGCATTCTCTTCTCGTTAATATCATAAACTCCCGCAAGTGAAACAACGTCGCTTTTCTGCGCCCAGACAGCGTGCCACGCGCCCTGTCCGCCGTAACCTACGATAGCTATATTCTTCTTCATTTAAATTTCCTTTCCGCCGCCGCGCGGCAGGCTCGCCCGAGCCGTACTATCCTTATAATTATACACCTAAAATTTTATATTGTCAATCTTAAATTATATCTCACGCTTTGCCGCTTATATCGTAAGCAATGGAATTACGTCCGCGATAAGACCGAAGACTACGCCCGATAAAACGAGAATTCCCACGATGATGAGATTTTCCTTTAAATGCTTGTTCATCTTGAAAAGCACGAGAAGTCCAACGCCCGAGCCCGAGAAAAGTCCCGCAAGCATCGTTCCGACGGTGATAAAGCCCTCCTTTGCAAAGGTCGTAAGCGCGACCGATGCCGCGCAGTTCGGGATAAGACCGAACACCGCCGCAATAAAATGCCCGATCACC
>JAFYRZ010000180.1 GCA_017546745.1 Clostridia bacterium | reverse complement strand
TGGTCGGCGATTTTATGAAAAGGAAGAAACAGGACGGCAAGTTCAAGAGCTTTGCAAACAGCTTCCAGGCGGTGACAGTCCCGGGGCTTGAGAGAATTTCGGCACTTTGCGAGCTTCTCGGCAATCCCGAGGATAATCTTAAGATCATCCACGTTGCGGGAACGAACGGAAAGGGCTCTACCTGTCAGAACCTCGCCTCGATACTTGAGGCGGCAGGCTACAAAACGGGAAAATATATATCTCCGAACCTTATCAAGGTCAACGAAAAGATATCCATAAACGGTAAGGATATCTCGGACACCGACCTTGACGCGATACTTTCCGAGATCGAGCCGCACGCGATGACGGTCGAGGAAAAAACGGGGCTTGCGCCGACGCAGTTTGAGATATGGACCGCCGCGGCACTTCTCTACTTTGCAAGAAGCAAGTGCGACTACGTCGTGCTTGAGGTCGGTCTTGGCGGTGAGCTTGACGCAACTAACGTTATAAAGAAAAACGAGCTTGCGATAATAACGAGGCTCGGTCTTGACCATACGCAGTATCTTGGCGACACGCTTGCATCGGTCGCGCGCGCAAAGTGCGGAATTATGAAGAGAAACAGCCGCCTTGGCGCAGTTATAACCCCGAAGCAGGACGGGGAGGCTATGGCGGTGATAAACGAGCACGCGAGAAGCCTTGGCATCTCGGTCATCGTAGCAGAGCCGACCGAGGAGGGGTCGCACGGCATATACGAAAGCTTCTCCGTCGGAGGTATTTCAAATATCGAGTGCGGAATTCCGGGACTTCATCAGATCGAGAACGCGGCACTTGCCGCCCTTGCGGCAAGAAGGCTCGGAATAGACGAGGCGACGATACGCCTCGGCATCAAGCGCGCGAAAAATCCTGCGCGATTTGAGCTTGTTGACACAGACCCCACCATGATCTACGACGGCGGACATAACGAAAACGGTATCACGGCACTCAACGCATCACTCAAAAAATACTATCCCGACACCCCGCGCACGGTAATTTTTGCGTGTATGAGGGATAAGGAGATAGGCGAATCCTTAAGGCTTTTATCCGAGGGTGACACGAGCTTCATCTTTACGACGGTAAAGGATAACCCGAGGGCGGCAACCGCAGAGGAAACTAAATCGAGAGCGAGAGCGCTCGGCTACGAGGGCGAGGCAAGAGAGGAGATAGGAGAGGCCTACGAGCTCGCGAAAGGGCGCGGCAGACTTACGGTAATTTGCGGCTCGCTCTACCTTTACAAGGACCTTCGCGAATATCTTGACAAAAGAGGAGAAGAATAATTTATGCCCTACATTGATCTTAAAACGACCGCCAAGGTTACGAAAGAAAAGGAGATCGCCCTTAAGGCGGCATTCGGCAAGGCAATCGAGCTTATCCCCGGCAAGAGTGAGAGATGGCTTATGGTAAGGCTTGCGGACGAGTGTAAGATGTTCCTTGCGGGAGATAATAAGGATGAGATCGCGATGGTCGAGATAGACATCTTTGGCAGTGCGGCGGATGCGGCCTACGACGCTCTTACCGAGAGAGCTTGCGACATTCTTAACGAAGAATTATCCATCAAAAAGGATAAGATATACGTCAAATACCGCGAGGTAGACCACTGGGGCTGGAACGGCGAAAACTTCTGATTTTTGCTTATTTTGTAACTCTATATTTACATTTTATAGGTTTTTATATGATTATCGATTTTCATACTCATATTTTCCCGGACGCACTTGCGAAAAGGGCGATAGACACCCTGCTGACCCGCGCGGGCGGTGTATTCCCTCCCGTGACCGACGGAACGCACAAGGGGCTTATCGACTCAATGAACGAGGCGGGGATAGATATCTCTATCATTCAGCCGGTTATAACCAAAGAGTCACAGACGGTAACTATCAACGAGTGGGCGGCATCTCTTGCCTCCGATAGGATAGTTCCCTTTGGCGGAATTTTTCCGCATACCGACGATTATAAGCGGGATATCGATTTTGTGGTGTCCTTGGGACTTAAGGGTATAAAGCTTCACGCAGAGGGACAGGGCTTTACGGTTGACGAGCCGAAAATGCTTAAGATATACGATTACGCATTTGAACGCGGATTGATTATTCTTCAGCACGCAGGCTACGACCCCGGCTTTCCGCCTCCTTATCACTCTTCCCCCGAAAAATTTAAAAACGTAGTACGAAGGATGCAGGGCGGAGTTATGATAGCGGCGCACCTTGGCGGACAGAGCCAATGGGACGAGGTCGAGCGGCACCTCGTTGGCGAGAACATATATCTTGACACCTCAATGGGTCAAAAGCTTTACCCCGAGGAGCAGTTTTTAAGGATAGTAAGATCGCACGGCGCTGACAAAATACTTTTCGGCACGGACTCCCCCTGGTCCTGCGCAAAGGACGAGGTAGACCTCATAAAGAAAGTGCCGCTTACCGACGAAGAAAAGGAGCTTATCCTTTCGGGCAACGCAAAAAGACTGCTTTCGCTTTAAGTGCAGAACGTTGCCTGTAAATTGCAACGAAAAAGCTGGTAAGTCTTAAAAGCAGCGACATCTGCCGATGTTTTTTAAATAATTGTTTACAAAAAATGCAGACGAGAAAAAGAACCTCGTCTGCATTTTTATTTATTTTTCTTTAGCTACCGACTACCCTCGGTTACGACAAAAAACTTAATACTCACGCACAAGCTCTACGGTAAGAGCCGCGGAGTTCTTAGCCGCGATGGGCATAAAGGTCATATAATCCATGCTCGACCCCTCGTCTGCCGAGTCGGAGATCGCGCGGATAACGATAAATTTAGTATCGTTTACAAAAGCGGTATGAGCGACGGATGCGCCCTCCATCTCGCAGGCGGATGCGCCAAACTCGGATGTTATTCTGTCCTTTACCTCGCTCGTTGCAACGAACTGATCGCCCGATGCAATAGAGCCGACCTTTGCCTTAAGACCGAGCCTATCTGCCGCGCGGACGAGAATATCTCTTGCGCGCTCGTCGGTATCAAACCAAACCTTATTTATTCCCGAGATCAAGCCCTTGGGGTCACCGATGGGTGATGTGTCCATATCGTGCTGAACGAGCTTATCCGCGATAACCGTATCGGTCACGGAAAGCCCCCTTGCAAGCGCACCGCCAACGCCGGTGTTAACGATAAGGTCGGGCGCGTAGCCGATTATCATAGCCTCGGTACAGATCGCCGCAAACACCTTTCCGATACCGCATCTTGCTATCGCTACCCTCTTCCCCTCAAGAATTCCGAGGTGGAATTCAACCGAGCCGAGCTTCTCTACCTCGTGAGAATCGAGCCTCGAGATAAGCGCCTCAACCTCCTCGGCAAGCGCACCGATGATACCAATATCAACCTTTTTCATTTTATTTTCCTCCGTAGGTAAAGTCGTTTTCCTTGGAATTCAAGACGGCGAGGTATCTTTCGCACTCGTCCTTTGCCGCCTTAAGGTCGAGATTTCTATAATTTCCGCACTCCTTACGCGTAGCGCCGAACATCTCGCCATCGTGCTTAACGATCCTGTCAAGCACCGATTTTACGACAGATAAAACCTCCGCGTCAACGGCATCTCTAACAAACAGGTAAAAGCCTGTCTGACAACCCATAGGTCCAAAATAGATGACCCTGTCAGATATCTCGCTCGAGCGGACGAAGGTCGCGAACATATGCTCCACCGAGTGCATCGTAATGTTATCCATATAATCGCCCATATTGGGGCGCCTTGTCCTAAGGTCGTAGGTAGTTACGTCACCGTCTATGCGGGATACGTATATGCCCTCGCCTATCACGTCGTGGTCCACCGAGAAGGATGCAATTCTTTTGGGATCTTTCATTTTTCCACCTCAAGGAAATTTAATTTTTAGTCCTCTTGCCTGTCGCACCACGGGCAAAAGACATCGCCGCGTCATAAGCCGCGCCTTAATTTCAACTTAATTTGCAAACCAACGGTTTACAAAACATTGGATATGTGCTTAAATTTAAGAGGAGCCGACGATTGCCGACTCCTCGTTTTTTATTAGAACTTGAGTCTTTCGGAAATGTAAGACTTAACCTCGGAAAGAGGAATTCTTACCTGCTCCATAGTATCTCTGTCACGAACGGTTACGCAGCCGTCGTTCTCGGTCTCAAAGTCGTAGGTGATGCAGAAGGGAGTACCGATCTCGTCCTCGCGGCGGTATCTCTTACCGATAGAGCCGGTCTCGTCAAACTCAACGGGGAACTCCTTGGAAAGCTCGTCGTAGAGCTCGAGCGCCTTTTCGGAAAGCTTCTTCGAAAGAGGAAGGACAGCCGCCTTAACGGGTGCAAGAGCGGGATGGAAATGAAGAACGACACGAACGTCGCCCTCGGAAAGCTCCTCCTCGTCGTACGCCTCGATAAGGAAAGCAAGCGCAACTCTGTCCGCACCGAGCGAGGGCTCGATAACGTAGGGAATATAATGCTCGCCGGTCTCCTGATCGAAATAGGTCATATCCTTACCCGAGTGGTTCTGGTGCTGACCAAGGTCGTAATCTGTTCTGTCGGCAACTCCCCAAAGCTCGCCCCAGCCGAACGGGAAGAGGTACTCAAAGTCGGTGGTAGCCTTGGAATAGAAGCAAAGCTCATCGGGATCGTGGTCGCGAAGACGGAGGTTTTCCTCCTTCATACCAAGGTCAAGGAGCCACTTGTGGCAGTAGTTCTTCCAGTAGGAGAACCACTCAAGGTCAGTGCCGGGCTTACAGAAGAACTCGAGCTCCATCTGCTCAAACTCACGGGTTCTGAATACGAAGTTACCGGGGGTGATCTCGTTTCTGAAGGACTTACCGATCTGGCAAACGCCAAAGGGAAGCTTCTTTCTCATAGAACGCTGAACCGAGTTGAAGTTTACGAAAATACCCTGCGCAGTCTCGGGACGGAGGTAAACCGTGTTAGCAGAATCCTCGGTAACGCCTACGAAGGTCTTAAACATAAGGTTAAATTTCTTGATATCGGTAAAATCGTTACCGCCGCAATCGGGGCAAACGATACCCTTCTCCTTGATGAACGCCGCCATCTCCTCAAACGACCAGCCCGCGGGGTTATCGCTCGTTCCGTTCTGGAACGCGTAATCCTCGATAAGCTTATCCGCTCTGTGTCTTGACTTACAAGACTTACAGTCCATAAGAGGGTCGGAAAATCCGCCAACGTGACCCGAAGCTACCCAGGTCTCGGGGTTCATTATAATAGCCGCGTCAAGTCCTACGTTATAACGGGACTCCTGTACGAACTTCTTCCACCAGGCGCGCTTTACGTTGTTCTTAAACTCAACACCGAGAGGACCGTAATCCCAAGAGTTTGCAAGACCGCCGTATATCTCCGAGCCGGGGAATATAAAGCCGCGAGTTTTGCAAAGGGCAACGATCTTGTCCATTGTTTTCTTGTTGTTTTTCATTCCAAATCTCCATTTATGTAAATAATTATTTATATTTTCGTTATTTTTGCCTTGATTATTCCGCCCTCGTGGGAAATCGGAATAACAGAAGCTATGCTACCGGAAAGCCCTCTCGGAGCTTCTACCGAAAGCTCTATAAAGCTATCCGAGTGTGCGGAGTAGGCTCCGCCCGAATATACCTCGAGTATCGCGGAAAGCGCTCGTCCCTCTTTGACAACACCGTCAAGTATCTCGTCGCGCTTTTTGTTTTTATAAGCGATAAGCCTCTCGGACCTTTCCTGCTTTACCCTCTCGTCTACCTGACAGTCGTAATACGCTGCCTCCGTTCCCTCTCGTCTTGAATACTGAAAAACGTGAGCGTCGAGAAGCCCGATCTTATCAACGAGAGAGAGGGTATCTGAGAAGTCCTCCTCGCTCTCGCCGGGGAAGCCGACCATAAGATCGGTGGTGAACATAGCCGTCGGAAAAGCCGCCTTAAGTGCCGCGATATTTCTTAGCGCCATATCAACGTTATACCGCCTTTTCATTGCCGCAAGGACCTTATCAGACCCCGACTGCATTGAAATATGAAAATGCGGCGCTAATATCTTAACACCCTTAAGCCTTTCGGAAAAGGAGGGCGGTAAAAGCTCAGGAGCTAACGAGCCAAGCCTTATTCTGTCGCAGCTGTGGCGACGGTCGAGCTCTAAAATAAGCTCG
>JAFYRZ010000179.1 GCA_017546745.1 Clostridia bacterium | reverse complement strand
GCGCGTTAAATACGCCGCTCTTGTTGCTAAAGACCTGGCTTATCTCGTCCTCGGCAAGCTTGATGCTTTCGTCTATCGACATCGTGCCGTGGAAAACGCTCTTAAGCGCACGTCCGAGCTCGCTCGTCTTATACTTATCCATACTGATGGAGAGAAGCTCAAGCGAATTTATAAGGTACTCGCCGTCGGTAAGGATTGTGTAAACGTCCTTCTTGAGGTCGATATATCCGCTCTTCTTCGCGTTGTCGATAATGCCCGTTCTCGTCGCCTCCGTACCAAGCTCAAGACCCTCAAAGATCGCCTTGTAGTCGTCGGAGTCGTCGATCTCTCCGCTTGCCTCAAGCTCCTTTGCCTTAGCCTTGTCGTCCTTAAAGGGGTTCTTTAGGTAGTTGTTAAGCGTTTCTATCGTGTAGTGCTTTGGCGGTGTGGTCTGCTTTTCCGTAGGCTTGAAATTGATATTAACAGCCTCGCCAACTATAAGATTAGGTAATATCTTATCCTTTTGCGAGTAATCGTCGTATTTCGTCCAGCCGGGCTCCTTGATGACCGTTCCCTTAAGGGTAAATTCCTCAAGCTCGCCGACCTTTATCTTGATCTCGCTCTTGTCAGCCTTACATTCTTCTGCACAGAACACTGCAACGAATCTTCTGAAAACGGTAGAATAGACCTTGCTCTCCGCATCGGTAAGCGCGTCCTTTTGCGGTATCTTGTAGGTGGGGGTAAGGGCAGAGTGCGACTCGATCTTAGAGTCGTCAAAGATATGCTTCGAGTCCTTAAATCTTACGGGGTAGCCGAGCTTTGCCACGTTTGAGATAATGGTCCTTACCTTATCCTTTTCCGCGGTGGCAAGGTACTCGGAGTTGGTTCTCGGGTAGGTGAGGTAGCCCTCCTCGTAAAGCTTCTGTATTATCTTAAGGCTGTCTGCCATAGACATCTTGTATTTTTTACCGAGAACGTTCTGGAGCGTCGAGAGAGAATAGAGCTTTCCGGGGAAAATTATATCGCTCTTTGAGGTAACGCTCGTTACTACGGCGCCCGTCGCATTATACTGTGCACAGACCTCGTTTGCCTTACTTATCTCGGTGTTTGTAAACCTTTGTTTACTTGTGAGCTCTACGGCTTCGCCGTGCGTTGCCTCGGAGCTTTGTAAGGAGTAATATATCTCCGGCTTAAAATTGCGTATCTCCATATCGCGGTCGTATATCGCCCTGACGATAGGAACGATAACTCGCCCAACGCGCAAAAGCTTACCGGTCTTAATGGTCGCGTATCTCGTAAGGTTAACTCCGTAGAGCCAGTCTATATAGGTTCTTGCAAGACCCTCGTTTGCGAGGTTATCGTATTCGCTCTCGTCCTTCATCTCGGAGAGCGCCTTCTTGACGGTTTCGGGTGTCTGGTCGGGAAGCCAAAGGCGCTTCATTGTCTTAGGCGTCTTAAGCGCATACTTAACGCAAAGGCGGACGATTATCTCACCCTCCCTGTCTGCGTCTCCCGCGTTTACTACCGTGTCAACGTCGGGCCTGTTGCAAAGTGACTGGATAATACCGAACTGGCGCTTTACACCCGGGTCGGGCGTCTTATCCTGCGCCTTGCGAAGCTCGAATTTAAACTCCTCGGGGAAGCAGGGTAGGTTGTCAAGCGTCCACCTTGCGTTCTCGGTGGGCTTGTAGGTCTCAACGTCAACGAGAGAAAAAAGATGTCCAAGCACCCACGTAACGATATAGCCCTCGCCTATAAAATAACCGTCCTTACGGTCAAGCTTTCCGATACCTGCAACGATATTGCGCGCAAGGCTCGGCTTCTCCGCAATTATAAGTACCATAGACCTCTCCTTTCCTTTTGATCACTTTTTTATTTTATCACATTTCTTTCCTGAATTCTACCCATTTTAAGAAAAAACTTTCCTTTTGCTTAAATATTATTCGAATTCGGGAAATTTTACCCCAGTATCAGCCTTGGACTAAAGCAAGGCGTTGCGTGCTTTTTTGTCGTTGTCAGTCCTCGGTGGATTTGGAAATATCGGCTCTTAAGCCCTTAGGGTAGTGGTTTTTGATGACACCGCCGCTCGCCTTTCCGCCGCCTATCGGCGTGTCGCCAAGCATGACTGCACAGTATCCGCCGTCAGAGAAATCCCTTGCCTCGATCTCCTCACCGCGTATGTATGCCGCAAGTCTCGGGTCGGAAAGCGCAAGGCTCTCGCGCCTTTTCATTAAGGCTCCGTATGCGGAGAAAAGCTGGTGGTGGGGGTGAAGAATACCCTTTCGTATCTCGCCAAGCAAAACTCCCGCAGAAAATACCGATCGCTCGGGTATCTGTACGTCGGGGCTGATCAGAACGAGCTTATCCTGGTGCTTGACGACAGCCGCATCCGGGGTGGTCGCAAAATTCTCGGAAAAGAATTTGCGTACTATCTCATTTTCCTCCCTTGTGGGGGATTTTCCTGCGTTTTTGTAAAGTATACCTTGCTTTTTGCCACAACTTTCGGTCTTTTTCATAAGAGCGACGAACT
>JAFYRZ010000178.1 GCA_017546745.1 Clostridia bacterium | reverse complement strand
CCCGCGGCAAGAAACGCACCGCGCAAGAATGCCGCACGGCAGCCCTGGCATTTTGGCTTAAACAGCTCTGTAAACTGCGTATCCGTCGTTATTTTTGATATAAATTTGTAAGCTGAAACCGATTTGAAAGACAAAAGACGGCCGCGACCTCCCTTTTCCCTCACTTTAAGCTCGGTATCGGTCGAATATACCTCATGTATTAAGGCTTGTAGCCCCGAGAATACCGCATCACTCGGTGCAGGGGCGATTATATCATGCTCTCCCGCTCTTGCGCCCGCAGCAAGAAAGCCCGACAAAAGCGCTCTTCTGCAGCATCCGTTCTTTATCTCCTCGGCCGCTATCGCGTCCTTCATTTCCTTAGAAAAGGATACCTTAGTATTCAAGAATTTCAAATTCCCTTTCAAGTTTAATTCCGAATTTTGAAAAAACCTCGCTCTTACAAAGATCTGCAAGAGAGGTGTAATCATAGACGGTGCAACCGCCGATATTTATAATGAATCCCGCGTGCTTTTCCGACACGCACGCGCCGCCGATGCACACACCCTTTAGTCCTGCCCTGTCTATAAGCTCGCCCGCGTACCCACTTAAAGGGCGCTTGAACGTGCTGCCGAGAGATCTTTCCCTTGGCTGTAACGAGCGTCTTTTATTTCGGTACATCGTTACGCGCTCCCTTATACCGTCGCTATCCGCGTAATTAATCTTAAAATCAGCCGATAGGATAACGAGTGACCTATCCTTTTGAAAAGCACTTTTTCTATAAGAAAAATCAAGCTCGCCCGAGGAAAGACATATCACCTCGCCGGCTTTAACGTCAAAGGCTCTTACCCCAAGCAAGAGGTCGGATATCTCTCTGCCAAACGCGCCGGCATTCTGAAATACCGCGCCACCGACCGTACCGGGAATTCCGAAAAGCTCCTCAAATCCCGATATGCCAAGCGAACAAAGCCTTACATAAAGAGCGGGTAACCGTATTCCTGCATCAAGTGTCAGGACGGTTCCGTTCACCTCAAAGCCCTTAAGGCTGTCGGTAAAGATCAATACACCTTTAAAACCGCTGTCGGTCACCACGATGTTTGACATTCCGCCAAGCACCTTAAAATCAAAGCCGCCCGAATTAAGCGCTGACAAAAGCGAGATAAGCTCGCCCTCATTACGAGGAAACGCCGCAAATAAAGCAGCACCGCCTGCGCCAAGCGTGCATCTGTTTTTAGTTTCGTAGTCCTTTATGTATTCAACGTCCGTCATTTTGAGTAAATTCTCAATATGCCGAACCATTTTGTTTAATTATATTGCTCCTTTTCGCGGATCATATCCTCCGCTGCCTCACGCTGTGACTCGGTTATATCTATACCACCGAGAATTCTCGATATTTCGTCAATTCTTCCCGCATCGTCAAGCGCCTTAACGGTGGTTTCGGTAGCACCGTCAACGTCACTCTTTGAGATAAGAAGATGCGTATCTGCTAAGGATGCGATCTGCGCGCTGTGGGTTACGCAGAAAATCTGCGTGCTTTTCGAAAGCTTAAGCATCTTTATGCCTATCTTTCTTGCGGTCTTTCCGGAAACACCTGCATCAATCTCGTCGTAAATTACGGTAAGAACACCGTCCTTATCCGCGATCTCTCCCTTAAGCGCAAGCATTACTCTCGCAAGCTCGCCACCCGAGGCGATCCTTGACAGGGGCTGTGGCTCAGCACCTCTGTTAGCGCTTATATAAAACTGAACCGAATCGTATCCGTTTTTGGAAAGAAGTCTTCTTTCACCGTCATTCATCTCCTTGATCGAGGCAAAGAAAACGACCTTTGGCATATCAAGAAACGCAAGAGTTTCCTTAACTCCGCACTCAAGCTCTGCTGCGGCAACTACGCGCGCATCGTGAAGCGCCTTGGCAAGCTCCTCACAAGCAGCGTAAAGTCGGCGCTCCTCTTTATCGAGCCTTGTGAGCTCACCGTCCGAGTTAACGAGCATCGAAAGCTCTGCCTTTGCCTTTTCGGAGAACGCAAGTATATCGGCAACCGTAAGACCGTACTTACGCTTAAGCTTCGTGATCTTATCAAGTCGCTCTTCGATAGAGTTAAGGGTATCCGTAGGATCCTCGTCAACAAGATCTATCTTGTCGGCAACCTCCTCAGCAATATCGTCGATCTTATAAAGGATATCGCGAAGGACCTCGGTATATCCGTCGTACTCGGGAAGAACGGCAGAAAGCTGTGAAAGAGCCGCCGTACAGCGGTCGATGAGGTAATAAACGCTTCCCTTTTCGCTTCCCTTAAGCGCTCTGTATACGAACTCGGAGTTCTTTATGATCTTCTCGCTGTTTCTTATCCTTACCTTCTTCTCAACGAGCTCCTCCTCCTCACCGTCGTGAAGCGAAAGCGAATCTATATCGTTGATCTGATACTCGAGGATTTCCTTCATTCTCTCGCCCTGTCGTATCTTATCCTCAAGCTCGCGCTTCTTACGGCGCACGTCGGAATACTCGTCAAATGCCTGTCGGTAGTCAAGAAGGAGCTTATCCGCCCTCGCATAGGTATCAAGTATCTCGAGATGCCTCTCGGGATCTGTAAGCGAGGTGGTATCGTTCTGTCCGTGTATGCCGATAAGCATAGGGGCTATCGATTTAAGTATGGAAAGGCTTACGGTTCTGCCGTTTATTCTTACGACCGATCTTCCGTCCGCGCTTATCTGGCGCTGTATCATAAGCTCACCCTCGTCGTCGGCTCCAACGCCTATCTCACCTAACGCGGCAAGACACTCGGGGGAAAGATCACCGAAAAGACCGCTTACCATAGCGCGGTCCTCTCCCGTTCTTATAAGCTCGCGATCAGCCTTTCTTCCGAGAAGAAGCCCGATGCTGTCGATTATTATAGATTTTCCCGCACCGGTCTCACCCGTAAGCGCGGTAAAGCCGCAGGAAAAATCAATATCGATCGATTTTATTACGGCAATATTTTCAATATGTAACGAATAAAGCATTACACACTCCCAAATTTCAAGTTATCTGACGCCAAAAAGATTTTTAAACTCTGCCTCGGTCTTCTCTGCTATCTCACGGGTCTTAAATACGACGAGAAGCGTATCGTCTCCCGCGACCGTTCCTACGATATGTACGTGGGAGAAGGATTCAAGATACACCGCAACCGCGTTTGCCATACCTGCGTAGGTCTTGATAACTATAATATTCTCCGCCGACTCTACCGAGGTGACGGATTTGGATATGCCGGATGCAAGAGGAACTGTTATCTCCTCCGACTTAGGTCTCGGAGAAACGTACTTATACGTTCCCATACCGGTCGTTCCCTTTACTATCTTAAGCTCCTTTATATCTCTTGAAACGGTGGTCTGCGTGACCTTATAGCCCTCCTCGGCAAGCTTTGCGATAAGCGTTTCCTGCGTATCAATCTCGTATTTCTCGATAAGCTCGAGTATTTTCTTCTGTCTTTCGTTTTTCATCACTTAATATCCTCCAAAATTCGCATCTTTCGGAAAAGAGTTGAGAACATATTGTTTTCCGAGAAGGTTATCATTTTCATTTTACGCTCTGCGGCGTATATCGTACACTCGTCACCCTTATTAAGCACGGTGAAAAGCCTACCGTCAATGCTTACGTTAAGATCCGACACTCCGTCGTTGGTAACCTTAAGCCTCTCGTTTGCCGAGAAGATTATAGAGCGGTTAAAGAACGAGTGCGGACAAACGGGGGTTACGATTATAGAATCAAGGTCGTGCGAGATGATAGGACCGCCCGCAGAGAGCGAGTATGCCGTAGAGCCCTGCGGTGTTGCGAGAATTATACCGTCCGCCCTGTACTTCACACAGTCGCCGAGCGCGTTTTCTACCTTAAAATCCGCAATACCGAGAAATTCGTTATGGGAAATAACAACGTCGTTTACGGCAAGGCTATCGGTGGTATATATATCACCACCACGCTTACACTCGACCGAAAGGAGAAGCTTATCCTCGACGAAATACTCCCCGCTGACAAGCCTGTCAAGCACGGAAAGCGCATCCGGCTCTACCTCGGTCAGATAACCGACCTTCCCGAGGTTTACTCCGAGCATCGGAATATCTGCGCTTACAGCGTTTACCGATGCCGAAATAACCGATCCGTCGCCGCCTATAACGATAATGAGGTCCGCCCTCGGAAGCTCCTCATAATATTCTATACCCGCCGTGGCGCAGCTTTTGTATTCTGAATTAAGAAACACCCTAATTCCGAGAGAAAGAAGCTTTTCCGCCACCTTAGACGTGACCTTAAGTCCCTCATCCTTCTTCGGATTAGGCATTATTACAACAGCCTTCATATTCTAACACCTTTTTTGAAATATGCAAGATACTCGGTATTACCGTCTCCCCCTTTTATCGGGGACTCGATAAGACCTACCGTATAAAAACCGATTTTCTCGGCAAACTCCACGACCTCGCGCACGGCGCTGTCGCGCATTTTTTTATCCTTTACTATTCCACCCTTACCGATACCTGCGCGTCCAACCTCAAACTGCGGCTTGATAAGAAGAACGTAGCCGCCGTTATCGTTAAGACAGGCATAAACCGCGGGAATTATAAGCCTCGCGGAAATAAATGAAACGTCCATAACCGCAAAGTCGGGGGTAAACGGGAGCATATCGGGGGTCATAAGCTTCGCGTTGAATTTTTCAAACGATGTAACCCTCGTGTCGCAAAGAAGCACCTGCGCAAGCTGACCCTGCCCGGAATCTACCGCAATAACGCGACGGGCGCCGCGGCGCAAAAGGCAATCGGTAAAGCCACCGCTCGATGCACCGACGTCGATACAGGAAAGCCCCGTAACGTCAATATTAAAATGCGAAAGCGCACCGTCAAGCTTAAGTCCGCCGCGGCTAACGAATCTGTTATCGTCGGCTATCACCTCAACGCACTCCTTGCCAAGGATTTCGGCAGCCGGCTTTTTCACGACCTCGCCATCGACCTTGACTGCGCCCTCCGTAATAAGAGCCTTTGCTTCGGTCCTGCTTCTCGAAAGTCCTTTTTCGGTGATATACAGATCAAGCCTCATTACTCGTGTCAAACGGACGGTCGGTTATCTCTCCGTCCTTACCCTCTGTAAGAATTCTCACGCGCATCTCGGCATCCTCAAGTCTTTCGTTACACACCTTAACGAGCCCCATCGCTCTTTCAAATTCCAAAATAGCCTCGTCAAGCGTTAATTCTCCGCTCTCAAGGCGCTTTACGCTGTTT
>JAFYRZ010000177.1 GCA_017546745.1 Clostridia bacterium | reverse complement strand
TGAGGAAAGAGGAGGAGCGCGACTATCAACCGTTACCGAGCTTATTTTCGGAAACGATCTTAAAATCGATTCTGTAACACCCGTATTCGGGCAGGATGGATTTGCCGATATGAAATACGCGCTTGTATCTAAGGTGTTCTCGATTCCAAGGATAGAGGCAGACGATGACAGATATCTTGAGATCTGCCTTGACGTTTCGGGGGCCGAGACCCTTTCCGAAATACTTACCGCGGCTAATTCCTTGGGGATAGAGCCGTATCGCGTTAATACCGTCGTTTTTTATACCGAGGACGGGCAGAGAACGAATTATTCCATAGTATTTAAGGGCGAGGGAAAGGATTTTTCCGATCTTTTGATTTATCTTACGCTATTTTGCGGTGCATACGTGCCGATAGGAATTTATAAAAATCTTGAATAAGAGGTTGTATTATGAAAAAGCATATTGAATTTAAGACGAGCGGAACCTGCTCGAGAATGGTTATCGTTGACGTTGAGGATAACGTTATCACCGATTGCAAATTCGTTGGCGGATGCGCGGGTAATACCCAGGGCGTTGCCGCACTCGTAAAGGGAATGACGACGGATGAAGCGATCGCAAAGATCAAGGGAATCAAGTGCGGATTTAAAACGACCTCTTGCCCCGATCAGCTTGCCTTGGCTCTTGAGAGCGCAAAGGACTAATTTAATCAGGAGTATTGTATGAAAAATTACGAGAGCGAATATAAGCGTTGGTTGGATTCGGATAAGCTTTCCGCCACAGAGCGCGATGAGCTTATTTCAATAGCAAACGACGAGGAGGCTAAGGCGCTTCGCTTTACGGCTCCTATGGATTTCGGTACCGCGGGACTTAGATCTGTAATGAACGTTGGTATCGGCTCTATGAACAGATTTACCGTTGCGCACACCACGCGCGGAATTGCCGCACTTATTAAGGCGGAGGGAAAAGAGGAGCGCGGCGTCGTTATTGCGCACGACTCGAGGAATAATTCAAGAGAGTTTGCCGTAACTGCCGCAAGAGTGCTTGCAGGTGTTGGTATTAAGGTATATATCTTTGACGATCTTCGTCCCACCCCTGAGCTTTCCTTTGCTGTCATCAACCTTGGCGCTATTGCGGGTATAAATATCACCGCATCCCATAATCCCAAGGAGTATAACGGCTATAAGGCTTACTGGGAGGACGGTGCGCAGATCTCGCCCGAGCAGGCGAAGATAGTTTCTGCCGAGCGCGCGAAGTTTGACGTTCTTGATACAGACGGTCTTTGTGATTTTGACGAATGTGTTAAAAACGGTAGCATTATCATTCTCTCCGACGAGTTTGACGAGATATATCTTGACGCTGTTGTAAAAACCGCGGTTTCGGTTAAGTCTATAAGTGACGTAGCGGACGATTTTAAGGTCGTTTACACCCCTCTTCACGGTGCGGGCTGTAAGCTTGTGCCCAAGGCATTTGAGAGAGTAGGTCTTAAATATCTTTACACTGTTGACGAGCAGATGACCCCCGACGGAGATTTCCCGACCGTTAAAAAGCCTAACCCCGAGTATGCGGCGGTCTTTGAAAAGGGAATTGCCATCGCGCGAAAGGTCGGCTCCGAGCTTGTTATCGCGACCGACCCCGATGCAGACCGCGTTGGCGTTATGGCAAAGGGTAAGGACGGTGAGTTCGTTACCATAAGCGGTAATCAGATGGGTGCGCTTCTTCTTGACTACGTTATCGGCAAAAGACGCGAGCTTGGTACGCTTTACGATGGCGCGTACTGCGTAAAGAGCATCGTTTCAACCGATATGGCTTATAAGATCGCAAGCGATAACGGCGTTAAGCTTTACGACGTTTTGACCGGATTTAAATATATCGGTGAGGTTATTAAGAACCTTAAGAATGATAAGGCATTTCTTCTTGGATTTGAGGAGAGCTACGGTTATCTTCTCGGTGCTTATGCAAGAGATAAGGATGCGGTTGAGGCGTCTATGCTTATCCTTGAGATGGCGGCACACTATAATAAGCTCGGTATGACCCTCATTGATGCGCTCGAGGGGCTTTACGAAAAATACGGACTTTATGCCGAGGCTATGATAGACATTTATATGGAGGGCCTTGACGGTATCGAGAAGCGTAAGCGTATTATGCAGACGTTAAGAACGACGCCCCCTACCTCTATCGGCGGTGTTAGAGTCAGAAAGGTTGACGATTACCTTAACGGTACCTCCGTAGACGTCATAGAGGGAACTATGATAGAGCTTATCCAGCCGAAGAGCGACGTGCTTTATTACACCCTCGAGAACGAGGATAAGATAATCGTTCGTCCCTCGGGTACAGAGCCCAAGATCAAGATATACGTTCTTGCTCACGATACCGATAGGGAGAACCTTGATAAAAAGCTTAAGCTTTACGAAAATGACTCGAAAAGGATGACCGAGGTATAATTCCTCGCATTTGGATATAAAAAGTGACAGAGAAACAAAACAATATTAGAAATTTTTCTATAATCGCTCATATAGACCACGGAAAATCCACTCTCGCCGACCGTATTCTTGAAAAAACGAGAACGGTCGCAACGCGAGATATGGAGGAGCAGATACTTGATAATATGGATCTTGAGCGTGAGCGCGGCATTACTATCAAGGCGCGCGCGGTAAAGCTTAACTACCGCGCAAACGACGGTAAGGATTATATCTTTAACCTTATCGATACCCCCGGTCACGTTGACTTCGGCTACGAGGTCTCAAGATCTTTACAGGCGTGTGAGGGGGCGCTCCTCGTCGTTGATGCAACGCAGGGAGTTGAGGCGCAGACGCTTGCTAACGCATATCTTGCTATCGACAACGACCTTGAAATACTCCCGGTAATCAATAAAATCGACCTTGCATCCGCCGATATTGAGGGAGCAAGACGCGAGATCGAGGACATTATCGGTATTCCCGCAGAGGATTGCCCCGCGGTTTCTGCAAAAAACGGTCTTAATATCGAGGACGTTCTTGAAAAGATAGTTACCGATATCCCCGCACCCGTAGGTGATGCCGATGCGCCTCTTAAGGCGCTCATCTTCGACTCACATTACGACCCCTATCTTGGAGTTGTAGTTTATATACGTATCTTTGACGGCTCTGTAAAGGCGGGCGATAAGATAAAACTTATGGCAAAGGGCACAGAGTTTGAGATAGTTGAGGTTGGTACTATGGATGCGCGCGGACTTTGCCGCGCAGAGAAGCTTTCTGTCGGTGAGGTTGGTTACATAACCGCTTCTATCAAGACAGTGGGTGACACAAGAGTCGGTGATACCAACACCTCTGCCGAAAACGGTGCAACAGAGGCTCTTCCCGGCTTCCGTGACGTTCATCCTATGGTTTATTCGGGTATTTATCCCGCAGACGGTGCGCGCTACGGTGATCTTCGTGACGCTCTTGAAAAGCTTCAGCTTAACGATGCGTCCTTGGTTTACGAGCCTGAGACCTCTATTGCCCTTGGCTTTGGCTTCAGATGCGGCTTCCTCGGACTTTTGCATATGGAGATCATCGAGGAAAGACTTGAGAGAGAGTTTAATCTCGATCTTATTACCACCGCTCCCTCGGTTATTTATAAGGTCAAGCTTAAAAACGGAGAAACAATACTTATTGATAACCCCTCTAAGTTTCCGCAGCCTGACGAGATAGATAAGGCGTACGAGCCTATTATGAAGGCGACCGTAATCACACCCGGTGACTATATCGGCGGAATTATGGATCTTTGCCAGGATAGGCGCGGCACGTTTATCGATATGAAGTTTATAGACACCGAGCGTGCAGAGCTTCATTACGAGCTTCCCTTGAATGAGATAATCTACGATTTCTTTGACGCCTTAAAGAGCCGCTCTAAGGGTTATGCATCTCTTGACTACGAGCTTAAGGGATATAAGGAATCCAAGCTCGTTAAGCTCGACTTTATGCTTAACGGTGAGGTCGTAGACGCGCTTTCCTTTATCGTCTTTGAGGATAGAGCCTATACGAGGGCAAGAAAGATAGCAGAGAAGCTTAAGGATAATATTCCTCGCCAGCTCTTTGAGATACCTATCCAGGCGGCAATC
>JAFYRZ010000176.1 GCA_017546745.1 Clostridia bacterium | reverse complement strand
GGATATCAAATCCCGCGAGGAGGAAATCGAGTATGCCGAGGCGCATAACGTACCCCTTAAGATAAATAGGGAGACTAACTATTCTAAGGATAAGAACCTTTGGCATCTTTCTCACGAGGGACTTGACCTTGAGGATGCAGGAAACGAGCCCCTTTACGATAAGCCCGGCTTCCTTGAGATGGGCATCTCGCCTATGATGGCTCCCGATAAGCCCACCTATATTACTCTTGATTTTGAGCAGGGTACACCCGTTACGCTTAATGGCGAGAAGATGAGCGCAAAGAACATTATTCTTGCTCTTAACAAGCTTGGCGGAGAGAACGGTATTGGTCTACTCGACATTATCGAGAACCGTCTTGTAGGTATGAAGTGCCGCGGCGTTTACGAGACTCCCGGCGGAACTATCCTTTACGAGGCTCATAAGTACCTTGAGACTATGACCCTCGATAAGATGACCGCACACAAGAAGGCGGAGCTTGCTATCACCTACGCTGACCTCGTTTATAACGGTCAGTGGTTCACCCCTCTCCGTGAGGCTCTTGCGGCATTCGTTGACAAGACCCAGGAGAAGGTTACCGGTAAGGTAAGACTTAAGCTCTATAAGGGTAACGTTATCAAGGCAGGCGTTTGGTCCGACTACGCTCTTTACTCCGAGGAGCTTGCTACCTTCGGTGAGGACGAGGTATACAACCAGGCAGATGCCGCAGGCTTTATCAACCTCTTCGGTCTTCCCATCAAGGTTCAGGCACAGGTCAACGAGAAGAACGAGAAGAAGTAATCCGATATGGCAAAGGAAAAAATGTGGGCAGGCAGAACGGCAGGTGCCGTTAGCCGCTTAGCCGACGACTTTAACTCATCAATACATATCGACTCGGTAATGTATAAGCAGGATATCAAGGGCTCTATGTGCCACGCGGCAATGCTCGCGGAGCAGGGAATAATCTCCTCCGCCGATGCAGACGAGATCATAGCCGCCCTTGAGGGTATCCTCTCCGACATAGACTCGGGCGCACTTGAGATAGACCCCGAGGCTGAGGACGTTCATATGTTCGTCGAGTCGGTATTAACGTCAAGGATCGGTGACACCGGAAAAAGACTGCACACCGCAAGGAGCAGAAACGACCAGGTTGCCGTCGATACAAGACTTTATATGCGCGATAAGATAGCCAAGGTTAAGGAGAAGATAAAAGAGCTTCTTGATGCGATCCTCTTCGTTGCAAAGGCGCATAAGTCGGACATTATGCCCGGCTACACGCACCTCCAAAGAGCACAGCCGGTAACCTTCGGCCACCATCTTCTTGCATACTGTCAGATGCTTATGCGAGATTACACGAGGCTTACCGACGCGGTGAAGAGAATGAATTATTCTCCCCTCGGCGCGTGCGCTCTTGCAGGTACGACCTATCCGATATCGAGAGCCTATACCGCAAGGGGGCTTGGCTTTGACGGATATATGGAAAACAGCATGGACGCGGTCTCCGACAGAGATTTCTGCGTTGAGCTTCTCTCCGCATTCTCTCTTATTATGACCCACCTTTCAAGGTTCTCCGAGGAGATGATCCTCTGGTCGAGCTGGGAATTTTCCTTCGTTGAGCTTGACGATGCCTACACGACCGGCTCGTCCATTATGCCGCAGAAGAAAAACTCGGATATGGCGGAGCTTGTAAGAGGTAAGACAGGCAGAGTATACGGCGATCTTATCGGAACGCTTACGATGCTTAAGGGACTTCCACTTGCGTACAACAAGGATATGCAGGAGGATAAGGAATCCCTCTTCGACGGGCTTGAAACGGTAAGCCGTTGCCTTGAGATCTTCGCACCTATGGTAAGGACCATGAAGGTCAAGAGCGAGAATATGTATCGCGCGGCACAGCGCGGATTTATAAACGCGACCGACCTTGCAGATTATCTTACCAAGCGCGGTATGCCCTTCAGGACCGCGTATAAGATCACGGGCGGAATCGTTGCCGACTGTATTGCAAGGGGCGTGGTGCTTGACGAGGTGTCCCTTGACGAATACAAGAAATATTCCGAACTTTTCTCGGAGGATATTTACAGTGAGATATCGCTCGAGACCTGCGTTGGAAAGCGTATCTCCGAGGGCTCTACCGGCCCTGCATCGGTAGATGCACAGATCGCATCCGTAGAGAAATTTCTCGCGGAATGTAAATAATTGTTTTCAAAAAATAAAAATATAAGCAAAAAAGAAAGTAGGAACAAAACAATGAAAAAAATCGTATCACTCATTCTTGCGCTCGTTATGTGCGCTTGCGTATGTCTTTCTCTCGCATCCTGCGGTGAGACCGTAAACGCTAAGGTCGGCATCCAGTCCGGAACCACCAGCGAGGCTTACGCTAAGGTTCTTAAGGGCGTTGAGGTAGTTTCCTTTGACACCTTTGCTCTTGCAGCACAGGCTATGAAGAACGGCAACGCTGATTACGTTTTCGTAGACAAGACCACCGCTAACGCTCTTTGCGAACAGATCGACGGTCTTAAGATCATCGACATCGCTCTTTCCAGCGAGTACTACGGCATCGGTATCGATCCCACCCAGCCCTCTCTTAAGGTTGACATCGACAGGATCCTTGCTGAGAAGGCAGACGAGATCCAGGCTATCAAGGATAAGTACATGAACGGCGACGAGGACGCTTACGTTGGCGTTGCTTCCGCTACCAAGGATAACTCCAAGGCAGCACAGCAGCTCGTTGTTGCTACCAACGCAGAGTTCGCTCCCTGGGAGTACAAGGAGGGTAACCTCTACTACGGTATCGATATGGAGATCGCAAAGCTTATCGCAGACGAGCTTGACCTTGAGCTTGTTATCGACGATATGCAGTTCAATATGGTAGTTGGCGCGGTTGGTAAGAACGGCGTTGATATCGCTATGTCCGGTATCACCATCACCACCGAGCGTCAGCAGGTTATCAACTTCTCCACCCCCTACTACACCGAGTCTATCGTAGTCGTTTGCAAGGCAACCGACACCACCTTTGACTCCGCGGGCACCGTTGTTGATATTCTTAACGCTATCTGCTATCCCGCAGAGACCGACGCAGAGTAATCTAAAATACAAAGGATTAACAAAGGCTTAGTTTTTTAGCTAAGCCTTTGAGGTTTTAAAATGAAAGAATTTATTAAGCAGTTTATAACCAATAAGGGCTATGAATCGGTTCTTGACGGTCTTTTAAAAACGGTTGAGATCGCGGTTTTCGGTCTTCTTATCGGTATTGTCATAGGTACTCTTATCGGTGTGGTAAGAGTTATGCCGAAATATAAGAGGCTCCCGCGCGTTCTCGATAGGATATGCGTGTGCTATCTTGAGCTTTTCCGCGGTACTCCCATAGTTGTACAGCTTCTTATCGGCTATTGGGTTCTTCTCCCTGCGCTTGGCGTAAGCGTAAACTCCGGTGTTCCCGTTGCTATTATCGTTTTCGGTCTTAACAGCGGTGCGTACGTTTCGGAGATCATGCGCGGAGGCATTAACTCGGTCGACGCAGGTCAGCTTGAGGCGGCAAGAGCGGTAGGACTTCCTTACCCCGTCGCTATGCTCAAGATCGTCGTTCCGCAGGCTATAAAGAACATTCTCCCCACCCTCGGTAACGAGTTTATCGTTCTTATAAAGGAGACCTCGGTCGTCAGCTTCGTTGCCGTTACCGACCTTTATAAGTCCTTTAAGCAGCTTGGTGACCCGACATACAACTACGTCGTGCCCTACCTTATGCTGGCGCTCACCTACCTCGTTCTCGTTCTCCTTATTTCATGGGGAGTAAGAGCGCTCGAGAAAAAGCTCAAGAAGAGCGAAAGATAAGAAAGGAGATTTTAAAATGATTGAAGCAAATAACGAAAAATCAGTCATCCTCTCT
>JAFYRZ010000175.1 GCA_017546745.1 Clostridia bacterium | reverse complement strand
CTTTAGTAGGCACAAGGCGCAATTATATCAATTTTTGGCTAGCTTATTTCAACTTTTAGCAAGAAAAACGGCTGAAATCTTGATAAAATATACTTAATAAAGCTTAATTTAAAGGAGATTAGACCTATGGATTTCAGACTTGAACATCCTACCCCCGACAGATACCGCGAGAGATGGCTTTCTCTTAACGGAGTTTGGGATTTTGAGATCGATAACGAGAGAAGCGGCGTTGCAAAGGAATACTTTAACCGCGACACTCTTAACGGTAAGATAAACGTACCCTTCTGCCCCGAGAGTAAGCTCTCCGGTGTTGAGCATACCGACTTTATGCGCGGCGTGTGGTATAAGCGCGATATTGAGATCCCCGCGGATTGGGCAGGACAGAGGGTCCTTCTTCACGTCGGCGCGTGCGATTGCTGTACGTCGGTCTACGTTAACGGCAAGCTTGCAGGCAAGCATAACGGCGGATATACTCCATTTACCTTTGATATAACAGACCTCCTTACCGACGGGGTGGGCAGACTTACGGTATATGCCGAGGACGAGACCCGCGAAAAGAACTATATGAGCGGAAAGCAGAGCGACAGATACGAGAGTTATCACTGCTATTACACCCGTACCACCGGTATCTGGCAGACCGTATGGCTCGAGGCGGTAAATAAGGCGAGAGTAGAGAAGTACAGAGCTTATCCCGATATCGAGAGCTGCTCCGTGACACTCGCTACCGAAACCACCGAGGCGGCGCTTGGCAAGACCCTTGCTATCAAGGCATACTTTGACGGCAGACTCGTTGGCGAGACCAAGACCAAGATCAACTCGCGCGTAAGCACCCTTGGTATCTCTCTTTCAGAAAAGCATCTTTGGGACCTCGGCGAGGGTAACCTTTACGACCTCGTATTTACCGTTGAGGATAACGGCACGGTGCTTGATACTCTTAACGGCTACTTCGGACTTCGCGAGGTAAGACTTAACAAGGACGGAATGTACATAAACGGCAGACGCACCTTTGGCAGATTCGTTCTCGACCAGGGCTTCTATCCCGACGGTATCTACACCGCACCCTCGGACGAGGCGCTCGTGTTTGATATCAAGGCTTCTATGAGCCTCGGCTTTAACGGTGCAAGACTTCACCAGAAGCTCTTCGAGCCGCGCTTCCTCTACCACGCAGACAGACTTGGATATATGGTATTTGACGAGACCGCAAACTGGGGTCTTGACCACACGAGCGAGATGGCGATCTACACCTTCCTTCCCGAGTGGATCGAGACCATAGAGCGCGATATCTCCCACCCCTCGGTTATCGGCTGGTGTCCCTTTAACGAGACCTGGGACGACGGCAAGACCGGTAAGCGCCAGTTCCAGCCGCTTATCGATACCGTTTACGAGGTTACCCGCGCTATCGACCCGTCGAGAATTATCGTTGGTAACTCCGGCTCATTCCCCGGTAAGACCGATGCACACGACGTTCACGATTACGAGCAGGATCCCGAAAAGTTCAGAAGCTATTACGAGAAGGCGGGCGAGGGCATCGTTAACGACCAGCTTAAGAGATCCTTCCCGAAGCGCCAGAGCTACGACGTATCTCTTCCCATCTTTATGAGCGAGTACGGCGGAATCCGCTGGGTAGTTGGCGGCGGCGACGGCTGGGGCTACGGCAAGAGCGTTGAGGGCGAGGAGGATTTCTTCAACCGCCTTGAGGGTCTTACCGACGTTCTTCTTGAAAACGAGAACATCTTCGCGTACTGCTACACTCAGCTTACCGACGTAGAGCAGGAGCAGAACGGACTTCTCGACTACCACAGAAACTTTAAGTTCGCGCCCGAGAAGATCGCGAGAATTCTTGCTAAAAAGTCGGTTCTCGAGGACTAATTGAAAACTAAAGTTTACAAAATTTGCATATTTTGAGCTGAAAAGCCGCCGCAGACAACTGCGGCGGCTTTGCGTTTTGCTCTTTATTTTTGCCTTAGCCTTGGCTCGCCTTCTTCGAAAAGGCGGAAAAAGGAATATGCGGAAAACGGTGTTCTCCGTGCGTTTTTTGCGCGCAAGGTAAAAATATCTTGACAAATTCGTAACAATAATATATAATATATGTATATGATTACATTTCGGCCGTGACTGAACGCATTGTTTTACGTATCACTCCCACGTCGGGGGCATCATATAAATTTAATTTTTTGTTTTCAGGTTGATATACGACAACCGAAGGAGGTGTATATGGTTCCGGCATACCTTTTGCCCATCGGAATTGCGGGCGGCGCACTTGTTGGCGTAGTTGCTGCAATTTTGATCAGAAAGCTTTTTATTGAAAAGAAGATCGAATCTGCGAAAAAGCAGGCTCGCGATATTCTTGAGGACGCTATTAAGACGGCGGAAAGCACTAAAAAGGAGTCTATTCTTGCGGCTAAGGAGGAGATCTTCCAGCTCAAGAAGGAGGCAGACTTCGATATTAAGGAGCGCCGTAAGGAGGTTTCCCGTCTTGAAAGACGCGTGACCCAGAAGGAAGAGACCCTTGACTTGAAGCTTGAGGGTATTGAGAAAAAAGAGGCAGTTATTGCAGAAAAGACCGCAGAGCTTGACAGAGTCAAGGAGGAGGTCAGAGAGACCCTTAAGGGACAGCTTGCTATGCTTGAAAAGATAGCGGGACTTTCCAAGGAGGACGCAAAGGCAGAGCTCGTAAGAACTCTTGACAGTGAGATGGCTCACGAGACCGCGATGAAGATCGCAGAGTACGAGGAAAAGTTTAAGGACGAGGCTGACGCAAAGGCAAAGGATATCCTTTCTCTTGCGATCCAGCGCTGTGCCGCAGACCACGTAAGTGAGATCGCTATTTCCGTAGTACAGATCCCCAGTGATGAGATGAAGGGTAGAATTATCGGTCGTGAGGGTAGAAATATCCGCGCTATCGAGAACCTTACCGGCGTTGAGCTTATCATAGACGATACGCCCGACGTTATTACCGTTTCCGGATTTGACCCCATTCGCCGTGAGATCGCGCGTATTGCGCTTGAAAAGCTCGTTAGCGACGGTCGTATCCATCCCGCGAGAATTGAGGAAATGGTTGAAAAGGCTCGCCGCGAGGTTGAGAACTCGGCTAAGCAGGCGGGTGAGAAGGCTGTATTCGAGACCGGCGTTCACGGGCTTCACCCCGAGATCATTAAGCTTCTCGGCAGAATGAAGTACCGTACCTCGTACGGACAGAACGCGCTCCGCCACTCTATCGAGGTTTCTATGCTTGCCGGCGTTATCGCAGACGAGATGGGCGTTGACGTTACCACCGCAAAGAGAGCAGGTCTTCTTCACGATATCGGTAAGTCGGTTACCGCAGAGGTTGAGGGATCGCACGTTCAGCTTGGCGTTGATATCGCTAACAAGTACCGCGAGAATAAGGAGATCGTTCACGCGATCGAGGCGCACCACTACGACGTTGAGCCTACTACTGCGCTTGACTTTATTATTCAGGCGGCAGACGCTATAAGTGCGGCAAGACCCGGCGCGCGCCGTGAGGACGTTGAGAACTACATAAAGCGCTTGCAGAAGCTCGAGGAGGTCGCAGGTGACTTTGATGGAGTTGATAAGACCTTTGCTATCCAGGCGGGCCGTGAGGTAAGAATTATGGTCAAGCCCGAGATGGTTGACGACGATAAGATGAAGATCCTTGCCCGCGATATCGCAAAGAAGATCGAGAACGAGCTTGACTATCCCGGTCAGATCAAGGTCAGCGTTATCAGGGAGAGCAGACACATCGATTACGCGAAATAATTTATAAGGGCTGTATGAGGGCTATAATAGCCGACTGCGCACCTTGCCGTAGGGTTCTATGGCAGGCGGCACGCATTCGACGATTCTATCTCCACATACAGCCCTTATAATATAAATACGGCAGAGATAGCGAATTCTCTGCCGTATTGATTTATTACGGGTCGCCGAGGACGTCGACCCCTACAAGATAATTGATTTATTACGGGTCGCCGGGGACGTCGACCCCTACAAGATAATTGATTTATTGCGGGTCGCCGGGGATGTCGACCCCTACGAAATTTTATCAGGTGATCGTCTTGACCCAGCCGTAGGTATCGGGAGTTTTGCCCCACTGGATGCCGGTGAGGGTATCGTAGAGCTT
>JAFYRZ010000174.1 GCA_017546745.1 Clostridia bacterium | reverse complement strand
CTTGCGCCACCGATACCGAGAGCGTAAGCAAGTCCGATATCAAGAGCGTCGCCGGTTGCATCCTGGTGAATAGCGATAAGACAAGGAACGCCCTTACCTACCTGATACTCGGAGCGAACGGTGTGACCGGGGCCCTTGGGAGCGATCATAATAACGTTTACGTTCTTGGGAGGCTTGATACAGCCGAAGTGAATGTTAAAGCCGTGCGCAAACGCAAGGGTCTTACCCTCGGTAAGGTTGGGCTCGATAGACTCCTTGTAGAGCTTAGCCTGCTTCTCGTCGTTGATAAGGATCATAATGATATCCGCAGCCGCAGCAGCGTCGAAGGCGGTCATAACCTTAAGGCCCTGTGCCTCTGCCTTTGCCCAGCTCTTAGAGCCGTTGTAAAGACCAACGATTACGTTAACGCCCGACTCCTTAAGGTTGAGCGCGTGTGCGTGGCCCTGAGAGCCGTATCCGATTATTGCAACGGTCTTGCCGTCGAGCTTATTAAGATTACAGTCCTGCTGATAGTAGATGTTTGCCATTGTTGTTTTCTCCTCTATATAAGTTAAATTTTTTTACTGTTTGTCAAGAAGGCGGCTGTTACCGCGCTCAAGTGCTACGATACCCGTACGGCACATCTCGATGATGCCAAAGGGGATCATAAGCTTAATAAATGCGTCCACCTTGGACGGCTCTCCGGTCACCTCGATACACATCTCGTCGGGCGTGTAGTCTATGACCTTGCCGCGATATACGTCTGCGGCGGAGATTATGTCCGCCCTCGTATCTCTCGTATAGCGCACCTTGATAAGCATAAGCTCGCGCTTTATGGCTACGTCCTCCTCGAGAACGTCTACCTTTTTAACGTTTATAAGCTTACGGAGCTGATTTATAAGCTGCTCCTTTGCATATCCGTCACCGCTTAAGGAGATCGTGATACGGGAATACTCGGGACACTCGGTCTCGCCAACCGTCAGCGCGTCGATGTTAAAGCCGCGCCTTGTAAACATACTCGTGACCCTGGTCAGTACGCCAAACTTGTTTTCAACGTAGACGGCAATTACGAATCTTCCTGCCTTTTCCATCACTCACCCTCCTTTTCGATGCTTGTGATTATATCGTCGATAGAGCCGCCGGGAGGAAGCATGGGAAGAACGAACTCGTCCTTGTCTATCGCGGTATCGATAAGAACGACCTCGCCAAGCGCGAGCGCCTTATCAAATGCCGCGGCGAACTCCTCGGGGGTCGAGGCTCTCATGCCAACCGCGCCAAACGCCTCGGCAAGCTTTACGAAATCGGTGCGTCTGTCGGTAAGGATAGTGTTTGAATATCTCTTTCCGAAGAAGAGCGTCTGCCACTGTCTTACCATACCGAGAACGCCGTTGTTCATAAGAACGATGATAACGGGAATACCGTGAGATACCGCAGTCGCAAGCTCGTTAAGGTTCATACCGAAGCTTCCGTCACCCGTGATAAGAACGGTGGTGTCACCCGTCGCAACTCTCGCGCCGATAGCCGCGCCAAGGCCGAAGCCCATAGTACCAAGTCCGCCGCTTGATACGAACCTTCTGGTCTGATCAAAGGACGCGTACTGTGCCGTCCACATCTGGTGCTGACCTACGTCGGTAGCGATAACCGTGCCCGCGGGCTTCTTCTCGTTGATTATGTCAAGCACGCGCTTGGGGGTGAGCCTGTCACCTGCGGCGCGCTCGATAGCCTCGGTAAACTCGCCCTCGCGCTCTATGAGATATTTAACTCTCGCGTCCCAATCGGGGTTATCGCGCTTTACAGCGCCCTCGGCAATTCTGTCGAATGCGTCCTCAATATCTCCGACGATACCGCAGTCAACCGTCACGTTCTTGTTGATCTCGGAGAAATCCGGATCTATCTGAATTATTTTGCTGTTTTTAGCGAATTTTGCAACGTTGCCTGTCGCTCTGTCGGAAAATCTCACGCCGATGCCTATGATAAGGTCTGCCTCGTTGCCCGCCATAGATGAGGCGTAGTGGCCGTGCATGCCCTGCATTCCGAGAAATCTCTCGCAGTCGTTGGGGATAGCGGAAAGACCCATAAAGGTACAGCCGATATACGCGTCTATCTTCTCCGCAAAATCAACTATCTTACGTCCCATTCCAAGTCCTGCCGCGCCTCCGCCAAAGTAGATATAGGGGCGCTTTGCCTCGTTAACGAGCCTTATCGCCTCCTCGATCTTTGCGTCCTTTGCCTTTTTGAGGGGGGTCTTTTCGGTGGGCGCTCCCTTGGGCTCAAAGTCGCAAAGTGCCATCTGCACGTCCTTCGGCACGTCGATAAGAACGGGGCCGGGTCTGCCGGACTTTGCAATTCTGAACGCCTCTCTTATACAGCCCTCAAGCTCCTCGACCTTATTTACAAAGTAGTTATGCTTGGTTATCGGGAGGGTGATGCCGGTGATGTCTATCTCCTGAAAGCTGTCCTTTCCGATAAGCGCGCAGGGCACGTTACCGGTGATGGCAACCATGGGGATAGAGTCGAGCATCGCGGTCGCGATACCCGTCACGAGGTTGGTAGCGCCGGGGCCCGAGGTAGCGATACAAACGCCGACCTTTCCCGTAGCGCGGGAATATCCGTCTGCCGCGTGGGCTGCGCCCTGCTCGTGCGCGGTCAGAACGTGGTTTATTTCATCCCTATGATTGTAAAGAGCGTCGTATACGTTTATGATCTGTCCGCCGGGATAGCCAAAAACGTCGGTAACGCCCTCGTCAATAAGGGTCCTTACGATTATTTCAGATCCTGATACCTTCATAAAAGTCCTTTCACACCTCGGAAAGCATGCGGTTTACCGCACTTATGAGCGCCTTTACCGAGGAAACAATAATATCGCTGTCTATACCCGCGCCCCAATAGGTCCTGCCGTCCTTAACGATGCTAACGTAGGACGCCGCCTGTGAGGTGGTCTTTTCCTCAAGCGCGTGCTGGGTATAGGTTTCAAGTGAATAGTCACAGCCAAGGAACTGCTTTACCGCGTTGCTTACGCAGTCAAGTCGTCCGTTACCGCGGGAGCTTACCGTGCGCTCCTTGTCTGCCATCTTAAGAGTTATATCGCCCGAAACGCCGAGAGCGAGGTCGGTGTAGACCGCCGCGTTCAGCTTAAGGGGGGAGGAAACGTTGACGAAATCGCGGATAAAGATCTCGTAGACCTCACCCGGGTGAAGCTCTCTGTGGCCTCTGTCGGAGATGCCCTTAACGTGGTAGCCGAACACCTCGCGCATCTTAGGCGGGAGGGAGAGCTTAAACTGGGTCTCCATAATATATCCGATACCGCCCTTACCCGACTGGGAGTTGATGCGGATAACGTCTGCCTCGTAAACTCTGCCGACGTCGGAGGGGTCGATGGGAAGATAGGGCACGTTCCAAACCTCGCCGTGCTCCTCTCTGTACTTCATACCCTTTGCGATAGCGTCCTGATGAGAGCCGGAGAATGCCGCGAAAACGAGCTGTCCGCTGTAAGGCTGTCTTTCGTAAACGCGCATTCCCGTCACCTTCTCGTAGACCGCGGTAAGCGCGGGGAGATTAGAGAAATCAAGCTCGGGGTCTACGCCCTGGGAGAACATATTAAGTGCGAGGGTAATAATATCAACGTTACCGGTACGCTCACCGTTTCCGAAAAGAGTTCCCTCAATTCTGTCACCGCCAGCAAGAAGTCCCATCTCGCTATCCGCAACCGCGCATCCGCGGTCGTTGTGGGGGTGAAGGGAGATTATAAGATTCTCGCGGTCGAGAAGATTTTTGCACATATATTCTACCTGCGCCGCGTAAACGTGGGGCATCGAGTGCGAAACGGTTACGGGGAGGTTGATAATGACCTTATCGTCGGGTGTGGGCTTCCAGATCTTGATGACCTCGTTGCAGATCTCGGCTGCAAACTCGGGCTCCGTACCCGTAAAGCTCTCGGGAGAGTACTCAAAGGTGACCTTGCCCTTGGCTCTCGCCTTGTAGTCGCGGCAAAGGGTCGCGCCAAAGGTGGCGATGGAGATTATCTCCTCCTTGCTTCTCTTAAAGACCTGCTCACGCTGTGCGACCGAGGTGGAGTTATAAAGGTGAACGACCGCGTGCTTCGCGCCGTCGATAGCCTCAAAGGTCTTTGCTATAATATGCTCACGCGACTGGGTAAGCACCTGTATGGTTACGTCGTCGGGAATAAGGTCGCGCTCGATAAGCGCGCGGCAGAACTCGTACTCGGTATCCGACGCGGCGGGGAAGCCGACCTCTATCTCCTTAAATCCGACCCTGCAAAGGAGGGTGAAAAACTCAAGCTTCTCCTCGAGGCTCATAGGCACGATAAGCGCCTGGTTACCGTCGCGCAGGTCTACCGAGCACCATCTCGGCGCCTTCTCGATCGCGTCGCGCTTCATCCAATCCATGCTTACTCCCTCGGGAATAAAGTACTGCTTTCTGTATTTTTTGATTCCTATCATTTTTCTGTCCTTTCTTTCTCGTCGAGGGGCGTTTCGATAATAAAAAAGCCTCCTTTATGCAGGGAGAAAACGGCACACCACCGTTACTATGCACAAAAGAGACGAAGAAAACTCCGCGCTACCACTCTAATTGACGTCAAAAAACGTCCACTCACGTTTTGCCTAACAGCAAAACCCTCTTTAACGGGAGGACCCGTCCGAATCTACTCGGCAAAAGCCTTTCGGTCGGCGACTCGGGGAGGAGCATTATTCCGTCTTGTGCATCGGCTCGCACCAAGCGCCGACTCTCTGCAGCACGTCCTACGGATTTTAATCCCGTCACAGTCTTTCTCTTTTCGAATTATATTAGATATTTTATAATAATTTTTTAAGTTTGTCAAGTGATTTTTATTTTTTTCTAATATTTTACTTATAAATTTGAGGAAAAATGTTCAATTTTCTCCTCCAAAGCACAAAACCGCCGCGGAAATTCCGCGGCGGATCGGTTAATTCTTAAATTTCACCCTGCAAAGCAGGATTTCATCCACCTTAGTGGATTTCATCCGACCGTGTCGGATTTATTCCGTCATAAGACGGATTTCATCGCGTGGCGAGGCCACTCATAACTGCGCACAGCGCATCATAGCTTGCCGAAAGGCAATCATAACGCGGCGGCAGCCGCTCATAACTGCTTGCGCCACGCAAGCCTTATGCCTCTATCTCTCTTCCCTCAAGTGCGGCAAGCGCCTCACGGAATGCGAGTGCAGCGGTAAGTCTTTCCTCCTCGTCCTCGCTCTCCATAAGCGGCAGGATAGAGCGGAAGACCTCGCCCTTTACCGACATATCTCTCTTCAAGCTCTCCGTGCCGTAAAGGGGGAGGGTCTTGTCAACGATATCGAAGTAGTAAAGCCCGAAAGCGTCGGAGTCAAGGTTCTTCGAGGCAACGAAGCGCGGCTCGGTATATCCCTCAAGGATAACGCGAAGCGCGGTCTCGGAGTTATAGCCCCTCTCACCGATAAGACGGCTTATGCGGTTGATTATCTCGTTGTTGGAGTCAACGCCGGTGATATCGATACGCTCGGTCTTAAAATCGAGGTGGCCGAAGAGCATATGCTTTGCGTCTATCGAAAGCTCGCCGCTGTTGTACTTGACCGAAATGAACTTCGTTCCGCCGATGCCGGGGTCGTCGAAGCCCATACATTCAAGCGAGCCGGAGTACGCGTACATCGACGCGTCAAGATTCATAAAGTCCGTTCCCTCGTGGCGAGAGCCGAGCGCGTAATAGTCCGCACCGAACCTCTTAAGATCGTTTACCGAAATGGGGCAGCCGTCCGAGTCGGGGCTTGCGTCAAGGTCGGCATAGCCGCACACGATATTTATCTTCGAGTTATCGTCAACGTGCTTATCGTAAAGCGGATTTTCGTCCATCGAGCTATCCATAAACGCCCAGCCGTAAATAGTTACCCTGTCCTCCTCAAAGTCGAAGCGGCAAAGAGAATCCGAGTCGAAAACGTAGCAGTTCGAGGGCAGGCGCGAGGAGGTATAGATAGGGTTATCGCGATAGGAGTCGTGCTTTCCCGGCGCGATTATGAACTTCGTGTCCGGGCAGCTGCGAAACTCGCGGATAAGTATCTCCGCGGTCGTGCCGGTAACGTATTCGTTATCAAAAAGGTCTCCGCTTATAAGAACGTAGTCTATTTCTCTGTCGCGGATATAGCCCGTCATGCGTAAGAAGGTGGAGCGAAGTTCGCGGCGGCGCTCGTTTATCTTATCCTCCGAAACACCCGTTACGGGGGTGTCAAGATGGATGTCACTGCAATGAAGGAATTTTATCTGGGTCGAGGGCGATTTGCTCATCCTAATAACCTCTTTTTGTCTTTTTTATTTAGTTTAACATAAAACGAATTTTTTTGCAATATTTTTAGGAAAAAAACTTAAAAATCTCTTGCATACGGGCGAAAATTGTGCTACAATATGGTTAATAACTCTTGAAAAAACAAGGCAGAAACGTTTTTTCATCCGTGGGGACAGGCTCCCCCTCATACAAAACACACGATGGAGGATCACTTTATGTTAGGTCTTGCCGTAAGAAACACGGGAAAGCTCATAAGGGAGAAATCTAAAACCGAAAATATAAGGCTCGGCAGACTCTTTACCAAAAAGGAGACCGCGGCGCTTATGGCTTCAAAGCTTACGCTTGACAGGGCGCGTACGTCCTATACCATTCTCGACCCCGGTGCGGGAACGGGAATTCTTGCCGCCGCGCTTATCGAGCGTATTCTTAAGGAATGTCCCGACTGTAAGACGGTGTTCGTTACCTGCTACGAAAACAGCGAGGTATATCTTCCTATGCTTAAGGACAACCTTGAGAGGATAAGGAAGAAGGCGCGCCACGACTTTGGCGCCCGCCTTTATATCACGGTTTACGAGGAAAACTACCTCACCGAGAGCAAGAAGCACTATACCGTTACCTTCCGCGATACCGTGGAGGACAAATACGACCTTATTATATGCAACCCGCCGACAGAGCTTTACGAAAAGGACTCGGAGGAGGCTCTCTCGACCGGCGGAGTTACCCAGCTTAAGATAGGCGCGCCCTTCCTCTTTGCGAGGGCGACCGCAAGGCATCTTGAGGACGGAGGCGAGGCGGCGATAATGCTCCCGACCACCGTGGCAAGCGCATCATCTCTCACCCCCTTCAGGCGCGAGATGGCAGAGGCGGTAAGCCTTCTTGGCGTTCATCTTTTCGTTGGCGCGCAGAAGAATAAGAGCCGCGCTATTCCGCTTAAGAAAAATCTTATCCTTACCTACGGTAAGCGCGAGAAGCCGAAGAGCATTACCATCACCACCTCGACCGATAACGGTAAGCCCGAGAGCATCCTCTCGCTTCCCGAGCTCGACTACTCCTTCGTCGTAAATTCTGCCGACGGCTCGCTTACTCTTCCTAAGAGTGTAGAGGACTCGAAGATCGTAAAATACATATCCTCCTTCCCCGAAACGCTCACCACCCTCGGGCTTAAGATGTCCACCGGTCTCGTTATCGACTCCAAGTGCGAGGGGCTTCTCTTCACAGAGCCGACGAAGGGTGCCGTTCCGCTTATAAGACCCGCGGCGATCGAGGGCGGTATGATAAGCTTCCCCCAGCCGATAAAGAGGCAGTATATCGCGGCGGTAAATCCCACGCTTATACAGAAAAACAAGAATATGGTCATCGTTAAAAGGATCCCCGCGAAGAGCGACGAGAGATTTCTTAACTCTGCTATCTATATGGCGGCACAGCTCCCCGCTTACCGCTTTATAAGCACGCACAACAAGATCAACTTTATCGATATGAAGGACAAAAATCTTGAGATCCCGGCAAGGCTTGCCTACGGTCTTTTCGCGCTTCTTAACTCGACCATCTACGACAGATATCTCTCGATAGTATCAAAGTCAAAGCAGATAAACTCAAAGGAGATGCGCACGATCCCCCTGCCCCCGAGAAATATTATCGAGAACATCGGTATGCGCCTTATGGCGCTCCGCCAGACGAGCGTTAAGGCTTGCGACTCTATCGTAAACCCCACGCTCCACATCATCGAAAAATAATCCCTTATATGAAAAAACCTGCATTTTGTAAACCACAGGTTACAAAATGCAGGTTTTTCTTTGTTTTTATTTTGCTTAAAATCAAACAACAAACGCCTTAATTCTTTCAAAGAACGCGTCCGCCTTAGCATCGGAATGTGCGATAACGGTGATGGGAGAGAGGGTATCGAGAGCGAAAATGCCCATAATGCTCTTTGCATCTACCTTATATCTTCCCTGCTCAAGGTCAACGTCGTAATCCAAAAGGGTTACCTCGTTAACAAAGGTTCTTATGTCCTGAATGCTCTTAAGGGTGATCTGTACGGTCTTCATTTGAAAATCCTCCTTATTCTTTTTTTATTATTGTAGCACAAACTCCCCTCTGTGTCAATAAAAAAGTTTCGACTTTACAAATTAAATAAAATATGCTATAATATGCTAAGAAATGCCCTTGCAAGCAAGCACTTTTGCTTATGAATTACTATATAGAAATCAAAGAAAGGTGGGCGGAAAATGAAATCCATCTCACTCGGAATACTCGCCCACGTTGACGCGGGAAAGACCACCCTCTCCGAGGGACTTCTCTTCTCTACGGGGGCGGTCGACACCCTTGGCAGAGTTGACAAGAAAAACGCATATCTTGATACCCACGCGCTTGAAAGGGAGCGCGGAATAACCGTATTTTCAAAGCAGGCGATAATCGAGGCGGAGGGCACGCGTATTACGCTTATCGATACGCCCGGGCACATAGATTTTTCCTGCGAGGCGGAGAGAGCCCTCTCGGTGCAGGACTACGCGATACTTCTTATAAGCGCCCCCGACGGAGTTACCGCGCATACAAAGACCCTCTGGCATCTTCTTGCCGCGAGGGGCGTTCCAACCTTTATTTTTGTAAATAAGACCGATATATCCGAGCGCCGCAGAGCCGATATCATGGGCGAGATCTCTGCCGTCCTCTCGTCGCACTGCGTTGATTTCACCAAAGAAGGCAGCCCCGAGTTTTACGAGACGTGTGCCGCGCAGGACGAGGGGCTTATCGGCGAGTATTTTGAGACCGACAGCCTAACGGAGGACAGTATTGCCGCGGCTATAAAAAAGCGCCGCATATTCCCGACCCTCTTCGGCTCCGCCCTGAAGCTTAACGGCGTAAAGGAGCTTTTATCCTGTATTCTTAAATACACGCGCGAGCCGTCGTATTCCGATAAATTCTTTGGCGCGAGGGTGTATAAGATATCCCGCGACAAGCTCGGAAAAAGGCTCACCTACCTTAAGGTCACAGGCGGCACGCTTCGCCCAAAGGACGTTATCACCCTGCGCGACCCGCTCGGAAGCACCGTCACCGAAAAGGTCGAGGAGATAAGGCTTTATTCGGGTGAAAAATACAAGTCGCTCACAGAGGCTAAGGCGGGTGCGGTCGTTGCGGTGACGGGTCTTTCCGCCTCCCGCGTTGGCGGCGGCATCGGCTTTGAGGGGGACGATATGACCAGCCTCTCACCCGTGCTTGATTACAGAATTATTCTCCCGCCGGACAAAAGTCCGCACGAGTGCTATATGAGATTTCTCGAGCTTACCGAGGAGGACCCCTCGCTTGCCATCAGCTACGACGAGGGCACGAAGGAGATCCGCGTTAAGCTTATGGGCGAGATACAGCTTGAAATTTTAACAAGGCTTATCCGCGACCGCTTTGGAGTTGAGGTCGGCTTTGACGAGGGGCGCGTTCTTTATAAGGAAACGCTTGCCGAGCCGGTGCGCGGCGCGGGCCACTTTGAGCCGCTCCGCCATTACGCCGAGGTGCATCTTTTGCTTGAGCCCCTCCCCGAGGGGTCGGGCATCGTTACGGCGCTTGACCTGCCGCCCGATACGCTCGGGCTTAACTGGCAGAGGCTTATCCTTACCCATCTTGAAGAAAAAATGCACCGCGGAGTGCTTACCGGCTCACCCCTGACCGACGTCAGAATTACTGTCACGGCAGGTCGCGCGCACCTGAAGCACACCGAGGGCGGAGACTTCCGCCGTGCGACCTATCGCGCGGTAAGACAGGGGCTAAGAAAGGGTATCTCTATACTCCTTGAGCCGACCTTTGATTTTAGAATCGAGCTTCCCCTCACCTCACTCGGCAGGGCGATGAGCGACGTTACCTCGCGCCTTCACGGCACGGTAAAAAGCACCGTTACGACCGAGGACACCGCCACCCTCGAGGGCAACGCACCTGTCTATACGATGCGCTCGTACGCTACCGAGCTTCGCGCTTATACCTCGGGCGCGGGCAGGATAGTTATGACCCCGGCGGGCTACGCCCCCTGCCATAACGCAGAGGAAATTATTGAAAAATTTGCCTACGACCCCGACCTTGACGAGCGAAACACCGCAGACTCGGTGTTCTGTAAGGCAGGCTCGGGCTACGTCGTTCCCTGGTACGAGGCAGACGCGCTTATGCACGTTGAGCCGACCGGTGTGAAGAGGGTCGCCACCGAGGACGCGCCCGCCGTCGAGGGTGATGACGCACCGAGGAAGAAAAAGTCGAGCGCGTATCTTGACGCGGTTGCGACCGACAAGGAGCTTGAACGCATTTTTGAGATGACCTACGGCAAGATAAAGCCGCGCCGCGCCTCCGAGCGCACGGTAAACGAGGCGGCAAGGTCCGAATCCAAGGAAAAACCCCGCAAGCCGAAAAAGCCGTCCGACGAGTATCTTATCATCGACGGCTACAACCTCATTTTCGCCTGGGACACGCTCAGGCGAAAGGCGGAGCTTGACCTCTCGCTTGCGCGCGACGAGCTTATCCGCATCGCCTGCAACTACTCCGCTATGCGAAAATGCCGCGTTATCGTCGTTTTCGACGCATACAAGCGCACCGGCGCAGACCGTGACCTCACCGAGCTTGGCAGAGTCAGCGTTATCTACACCAAGGAGTCGCAGACCGCAGACGCGTATATCGAGAAAGCCACCTACGATATGGCAAGGGACGCCTTCGTCCGCGTCGTTACCTCGGATATGCAGGAGCAGTTCGTCATTCTCGGCAACGGCGCATTCCGCGTGTCGCCCAAGGAATTCATCTCCGAGGTCAGCGCGGTAAGCTCGGATATCTCCGAGCTTTCGGAGAGAAGATAAACGATCTCATAACAACGAAATAGCCTCTATTGAGCCACGCGATAATCGCGTGGCTTTCGTTATACAAAAAACCGCTTTTCAGCGGTTTTTGTGTTGGTTCTCCACCTTTGCGGTATATTCTGGTATTGGAGAACGGTGTTATCCCCACTTTTCGAACTTAGATCGCTCGCAAATGGGTGTATATCCCCACAATGTGCAAAATATCACCTGAGGGCGGCGCGGCGCGCCCTCCAGTCAGGCATAAGGGCGGAAAGCTCGTTATAAAAGGCGGGCGAGTGGTTCGGGTGAATGAAATGCACAAGCTCGTGAAGGACGACGAACTCTAAAAGACAGAGGGGTGAGCGCACGAGGGTGGTTGATATGGTTATGATATGATTTTTCGTATGGCAGGTGCCGTAACGCGAGGTCATTTTGCGCAGCTTTATCACGGGATATGGGTAGCCGAGAGCCTCGAAATAGGGGAAATATGCCCGACATATCCTATCGACCGCCGAAAGGAGCTGTTCCCTAAGATATAAGTCAAGCGCCGCCGCGGCGCGTGCCGTATCAGATGGGTCGGGCAGGGTAAGAGTGAGGGTGTCGCCCTCGAAAAACGCGCCCTTCTTCCCATTTTTGTAAAGTATAGTTAGCGGCTTGCCAAAAAGAAGGACGCCATCGTCCTCGGGTGCGCGTGCGGCAAGCCTCTTCTTTGCGCGTATGATTTGCTCCGCCTTTTTAATAACGAAATCGTCCGCAAGGCGAGGATCGGCACGGCGAGGAGCACTTACGTTAACGGCCCCGGTGCGAAGAATTCTGATATTTATATTTTTTACCGCCTTTGGCGTAAAGGTGTATTCGATCTCACCATACGGTGTATTAACCCGCCTTTGCATAGCTCCGCCTCCCTTTTTTAATATATTGTAGCACAAAGCGAGAGAAAAAACAAGGAATTTGTTTCGCGATTTTTAAAATCACAGGGGGGTATCAACGGCGCGCGCCCTGCAAATCATGACGCGCGCACGCGCAATAAATAAAAAATTCCCTCCCGCACTTGACTTTTTTACACTTTTCTGTCAAAATATATATAAGTATTTTTAAAAAGGGGGACGTATGCCCTATTTGATTTTCGGGGGCGCGGCTTTTTTGATATTCGCCACGCTTATCCTATCCTACCTTGTCTTTAAACCACCCTTTGGAGGCGGAAAATATATGACCGACCCCTACGAGGTGAAAAGCGAGACCGCGAAGAAAAACTTTTCCGTAATGCACAAAAATATAGACTTTATCCTCTCGCATAAGCGCGAGGAGGTGCGCATCACCGCACGCGACGGGGCTCTGCTCGTTGCCGACTATTTCCACGTAAAGGACGGCGCGCCGATAGAGCTGCAGGCGCACGGCTACCGCAGCATGGGCCCTCACGATCTTTACGGAGGAGCATACGAGGCGCTAAAATGCGGACACAACCTTCTGCTTATCGACCAGCGCGCGCACGGTCGGTCGGGCGGCAGAGCGATAACCTTTGGCGCACTCGAATCGGGTGACGTAAAATTATGGG
>JAFYRZ010000173.1 GCA_017546745.1 Clostridia bacterium | reverse complement strand
GACAACGCCATAAAAAAAGCGACCGCAGAGCCTATCTCTGCGGTCAAAATGATTACTTAATATAAACCCTCTTCATTCTCATATCGACCTTGGGTCTGTCGTTATAATCGGTCGGGATAGCCGCGATCTCGTCAACTACCTCCATACCCGATACGACCTTGCCAAATGCCGCGTACTGTCCGTCGAGATGGGGCGCATCCGCGTGCATAATAAAGAACTGGCTGGATGCAGAGTTGGGGTTGTACGCTCTCGCCATAGAGATAACTCCGCGGGTGTGCTTTATGGGATTGTCAAAACCGTTTGCACGGAACTCGCCAAAGATCTTCTCGTCGGCTCCGCCCATACCCGTGCCCTGGGGATCGCCGCCCTGGATCATAAAGCCGGGAATAACTCTGTGAAAGATAAGTCCGTTGTAAAAGCCCTCTGAAACAAGCTTCTCAAAGTTCTTTACGGTCTTGGGTGCGGCAGCAGCATCAAGCTCGATCTCAATTACGCCGCCGTTTTCCATTTCGATAACTACCATTGTCTTTTCTCCTTATAGGTAATAATTTTTATTTATTTTGGATAAAATTAAAATATACTTATTGAGGTTGTGTATGAATAAGGATAAGCTTTTTTCTATCTCGGCGGTCTTGCTTATAGCCGTCACCGCCCTATCTCTCGGATATATATTTTTTACGCGCGTTTTCGTCTGGCTTTTGCCCTTTCTTATCGCGTGGGCTATCGCCTTTGCCGTGCGTCCCTTGGCAAACAAAATAAGCGAAAAAACGCATATACCGGTAAAGCTTTGGCGCGTCGCGCTTGCCCTCCTTGCGCTTCTTTCGGTCGTTGCGCTCGGCGGTGTCCTGATCTGGCAGACCGCCCTCGCGGTCATTCGCTTTCTTGGAGACCTCGGCAGAGCAGAGTCGGTCGGCGGTGTGTTAGAGGCGCTCGGTGCGCCCATCTTGCGCCTGTTTCGCGGTCAGATTTTTCCCGAGGCGGTGCGCGATGAGGTCAGCGGTGCATTCTCTGCCGCGATCTCCTCCCTCGCTACAAGGCTCGCAGACGCGCTCTCCGGCTTTGTCGGTAAAATCCCGCGTATTCTCATTTCCGCGGTCGTAACGGCGCTTGCCGTGGCTTATTTTGCCCTTGACCTCGAAAATATAAACGCGTTTGTCAAAGGGCTGACCCCGCACCGCGTATATCTCGTTTTGGTAAGGATAAAGGACGGCTTTTTGTCGGTGGGCGTAAAATATATCCGCTCCTACCTGACCCTCTCGTTTATAACCTTTTCGATGACGCTCTTGGGGCTTATCCTCCTTAGGGTAGAGCATGCCGCCGTTATCGCCCTGCTTGCCGCCGCGTTTGACGTTTTGCCGGTCGTTGGCGTTGGTACGCTTCTTGTGCCGTGGGCGGTGCTTGAAATTATCGGCGGTAATACCTTCGTCGGTATCTCGCTTATCATTCTTTTCGTCGCGGTAGCCCTCGTCCGTCAGATCATAGAGCCGCGCGTCATCGGCAAAAGCCTTAATATCCACCCGATCTTAACCTTGTTTCTTATCTTCGTCGGCTATGCGCTCTTCGGCTTCGTCGGGCTCTTGCTTTTGCCCATCGTTGCCGTCGGTATTGCGGTATTTCAAACCGAAAAGGGGAAGGATCACCCCTCGTAAAATACTATTCCGCCAAGGTCCGAGAGCGGCTCGTCGGAAAGCGACTCACAGCTAAAGCCCGCCTCTGCGGCGGCGCGTATTATCCTGTCTGCCGAGGGGTGGGTGTGTATATCCCCGAGGAAATATACCGTTTTCCCGTAATTTCCCGACGCTCCGCCGATAAATCCGTACTCGTAGGGTGGCAGAATTATTCCGCCGTCCTCTATAAGCGTGACCTCTATCCCCTCGCCTCTCATAGCCTCCGCCATTCCTCTGTCCGCGGTCACCGCGGCACAGTCGCCAAGCGGTAGCACGGTGCAGGCAGGATAGCCCTGCTTAACGTTAACCGCCTTAAGCCCCGCGCGCCTTGCGTATTCGATAACGGCACGGCTCGCGGTGTCGGTCTTTAAGAAGATCTTGTCACCGATAACGAGCGCGTTGAAGATGCAGTCGGCAGGGTATTCCTGTCGCACCCTGTCCGCAGTAACGGTAAAGGACACGCCGGGCACCATAGACGAAAGCTCGAAAAAGGTAAAGTCCGCGATCTCACAATAGTCGGCAGTCGTTATTATTCTTTTGTTATGTGTAAACATCACCATATCGGGATGTGCCGCCATAGGTGCGGAAAGTGCCGGATATCTCGGCATCTTCAAAACGCGAAATCCGCGAAGCATAAGTCCGCGCTCGCATTTCTCGCTTATTCTCTCGTCTGTAATTGCAATCCTCATAATAAATCAAGAGGAGCGTCAAAGCTCTCCAAAAATCCCTCTGATATTAAAAAAAGCTCCGCCTTCATATAGGCGGAACTTTTTTACCTTTAATCAAGCGCGCTCGATCTTTCCCGAACGAAGGCAACGGGAGCAAACGTATACGGTCTGATTAGTGCCGTTAACCACAGCCTTAACTCTGCGGATGTTGGGCTTCCAGGTTCTGTTGGTCTTACGGTTAGAATGGGAAACGTTATGACCGAAGGTCACGCCCTTACCGCAAACACTACACTTAGCCATTTTGACACCTCCTAAAATCCTGTCCTCGCGGACATAATTTTATATAATTTTTTTATTTATCATAAATCGACGCTTAATATTATAGCATATAAATTCTAAAAATGCAATAGGTTTTTAAAATTTTTCCAACTTTATTTTTTCACCCGATTTTGCGCCTTATTTTGCTT
>JAFYRZ010000172.1 GCA_017546745.1 Clostridia bacterium | reverse complement strand
CATATATGGGTCGGACGTGAGGAGGGCGAGATCCTATTTAACGGAATGTTCGGTCAAAACGTTTGGATTTGCCCTAAAAATCAAACAATAGTTGTCATTAACGCAGGAAATAGCGAGCTTTTTCAGCGCTCCGGCACGATCGGAATAATCAGAAAATATCTCGGACAAGAGTATGAAGACGGTAATGGGCGCGACAGATTTGCCCTCGCTCTTAAGGATATGGCGCAGCATTTCTACGAGAGTCGCCACTGGGTACGCGAGAATAGACCGAGGGGAATTCTTCGCCGCTTGGGACTTATCAAGGAGCGCACGAGTGAGGTTTGGTACGAAATAGCGGGTGAGTATCGCTTTGCGAAAAACAACGTCGGTATGCTTCCGTTTTTCCTCTGTCTTATGCAAAACAATCTCCGTCGCTCTCTTGAGAGCCTGACCTTGACCGTCAACAGGGCGGGTAGCATAACCCTTTCCTTCGTTGAGGGCGGAGATGATTATAATATCGAGTTCGGTATCAACAGATTTATAACCTCGGTTGTAGATTTCAGAGGCGAAAAATATATCGTTCGCGCGATAGCCGAGGTGATCGAGGACGAGGACAGAAATCCTATTTATAAGCTTGAGCTTGTTTTGCCCGAGATGCCGAACACGAGAAAGCTTAAGATCACGAAAACCGACGGCGGTATACTTTTACGCTTCTCCGAGTTGCCCGACTCCCGCCTCGTTACGCAGTATGCGGATAGCTTTGGCGGCTCGTCGACCCTTGCCAATATTGCTATGGGTGCTATGAGGCGGCTCGGCTCGGACGGATTTATTGAGGCTCTTGCGGCAAGGCTCTTTGAGCCGAAGCTGGTTGGTATCTCGAGTGACGATGAGCGCTTTGACAGTCTTATGAAAGGCGAGACGGAGCGCCTTAAAAAGGATATCGAGCGCTTCTCGCAGATCATAAGCCTCGTCAGTCACTTTACAAGGGATTACGACGAGCCCGAAAGGTCCGAGCGCCGCGGTCCTGTTGCATTCTTCAGCGACCTTTTGCGACGCAAGCGCGATAGCGCGGCAAGGTCCGCCCCGCTTGTTACGTCACCCGCGGATACAGAGGCCGCGGAGGGCGAGGTCTTGGCTCTGCCTGACGCTGTTCTTGAGCAGGTCCTTCTTCCCCCGCCCACAGAGAACGGTGCGACGGATAGCGAAGCCGAGGGAGATATCCTCGCTCTTGATGCGCCAAAGGACGAAGAGCCTCTTTCCGACGGAGAGGGCGTCTCTGACTAACTCACTAAACAAAAAAAGAAAAGAGCAGGAACGAAGAGAACCTACTCTGCGACAGCACCCTAAGGATCAAGGCTGTCAGAGGAGCACGTCTTTAGTTCCTGCTCTTTTCTTATGTAATGAAATTAGTCGAGGTTAAGCTTGTTGAGCATATCGCGAATGGTCTTCGCTTCCTCAAGAGTGATAGTAACACCCTTGCCCATCTTAGCGTGGTCGGGGGACCAGGTACGGATATCGTAAACGGGCTCTCTCTCGTTCCAGCTGATGAGGTTAAGCTCCTTGTCCCAGCCGTTAGTACCGCTGCTGATAACGCCAACCTTCTCAATTAACTCGTATTTGATCTCGGGCATCTCGGTATATCTCCTTATTTTAAAGATTTTTATTTTAAATATATTACAATCTTATTGTAACACAGACTTTCTTACTTGTCAAGGAATGTTTTAAAATAGTGTGAAAAAAAGCCAAAATTTTTGAAAATTTTGGCTTTTTTATCCTTAAGAAGCGAAATTTTTCTCAAAATAGGGTATAAAGATGCAAAAATTTTCTCAAAACGCGGGAATTTAGTGCTTTTTGTACGCGCGCGCAGAGAAGAGAATTAGCATCGGGAATAATTCAAGCCTGCCCGCAAGCATATCGAAAATAAGCACGAGCTTTGAAAAGGCAGTGAAATGTGCAAAATTTTGTGTCGGTCCAACAAGCTCAAGACCCGGGCCGACGTTGTTTATCATAGCGCTGACCGCCGTGAAATTGGTAACGAGATCGTACTCGTTAAATGAGATAAGCGCGACCGACGCGGTGAAGATAAGGAAGAAGCAAACGAGATAAGCGTTAACGCTTCGCACGACCTCGTGATCGATGGGGCGGTTATCAAGCGTCAGCTTCTTGACCTGCTTCGGGTGGATTATCTGCCCTATCTCGCGCACGGCACCCTTGATGAATATGATTATCCTCGAGACCTTGATTCCACCGCCCGTAGAGCCTGCACACGCGCCTATGAACATAAGAAGAACTATAAGCGTGCGCGAAAGACCCGGCCAAATATTGAAGTCTGCGGTCGCAAAGCCCGTTGTCGAGATTATCGAGCTTACGGTAAACGCCGCGTGGCGAAGCCCCTCGCCAAAGCTCTCGAAGATGCCCGCCTCGTGGATATCGAGCGCGATTATAAGCACCGCCGCAATAACGATTCCGAGGAATACGCGAAGCTCGGTGTTGACCGTTCCGCGGAATTTGAGCCTTAAGGCGAGATAGTAGGTGTTAAAGTTCACCGAGAAAAGAAGCATAAACACGGTGACGACGATCTGTATATAGGGCGAGTATGAGCCGAGGCTGTCGTTTTTAAAGCCGAAGCCGCCCGTGCCCGCGGTAGAGAGCGCGGTGTTTATCGCCTCGAAGAAGCTCATGTTTCCGAATAGGAGAAGAACGGTCTGAAGCACGGTCAAAGCAATATAGATGCCGTAAAGGATTATAGCCGTCTTTCTCACTCTCGGCACAAGCTTTGATACCGAGGGACCCGTAGACTCCGCGCGCATAATGTGCAGGTTGTGCGCGCCTCCGAGCGGGAGAAATGCCATAACGAATACGAGAACTCCCATACCGCCGATCCAGTGCATAAATGAGCGCCAGATTATGATAGATGCGGGAAGCGCCTCAACATCGGAGAATATCGATGCACCCGTTGTCGTAAAGCCGGAGACCGTTTCAAAAAGCGCGTCGATAAAATTCGCCGTTATCCCCGAGAACATAAAGGGGAGCGAGCCGAAAATACTCAAGGTTATCCAAGAGATAGCCACAAGCGCAAAGCCGTCGCGCGAGTAAAGTATGCGATTTTCGGGTCGGCGCAGTCTTGCAAGGTAGCCAAACACCGCACAGATCGCCGCCGAGATAAGAAACACTATCGCCATGCGCCACTCGGTAAAGATCAGCGCGGTGATAAGCGGGATAAGAAGAAATACCGACTCAAACAGCAAAAGCCACCCGAGGGTATATTTTATCATTTTAAAATTCATTATTTTGCCTCGTTACTAAGTATATCGGAGATATCCGTAAGAGAAAGCGGAGCGCTGATGACAACGACGGTGTCGCCCTTTTCGATAGTATCGGCGCCGCGCGGAATTATCACCTTGTTGCCGCGCAGGATAGCCGCGATAAGAAGTCCCTCGCGGAGCTTAAGGGTAGCGAGAGGAATGCCCACAACGTCAGAGTCGGTGCGCACCTTAAATTCGCACGCCTCGGCCTTGCCCTTAATTACCGTGTAAAGCGTTTCAACGTTACTGCCAAGGGTGTTTCTCATAGCTCTCGCGTATCTCACGATAACGTCTGCCATAATATTCTTAGGATAGATCTTAGAGTCAAGGTCGAGCTGCTTAGCAAGATCGTCGTAGTCTATTCTGTTTATCTTTGTGACGAGCTTAGATGCGCCCTCCTTCTTCGCAAAAAGCGAAAGAAGGATATTCTCCTCGTCATACTCGGTAAGCGCAACGAAAGCGCCCGCCGTTCCGACTCCCTCCTCGATAAGCGCCTGCTGATCGGTGGGGTCCGCATTTATTATAGTAACGTCAGAGAACTGCAGGCTTAATTCCTCGCAGATGCGCCTGTTCTTTTCTATGACCTTAAGGCTCATGCCGGAGCGGCAAAGACCGTCAAGAAGATAGTGGGTAAGCTCACCCGCACCGACTATAAGCGCGTCCTTTACCGCGAGGGTCTTGTAGTCTATCTTTTTAAAGAAGTCTGCCGCCGCCTTGGGCGTTGCGATTATCGAGATGACGTCGCGCTCACGGAAAACGAGATCACCCTTTGCGATAAGCACCTCGTTGCCGCGCTCAACCGTCGAGAAAAGCACGCGCGCGCCGATTTTAGCCGCGACCTCCCTTACCGAAAGCCCGGCAATATACGAGCCCTCGGGAAGCTTAAATTTAAGAAGCTCAACCTTTCCTCTTGCGAAAGGCTCTATGCTGATAGCGGAGGGAAAGCGCAAAACTCTGACGATCTCTGCCGCCGCCGCCTGCTGGGGGTTGATTACCATAGCAAGACCGAGCTCGTCCTTAAGATAAGCCGCCGCGTTACTGTATTCGGGGTTCTCGAGCCTCGCGATAGTCTGGCAGTTACCCTCTTTTTTTGCTATGATACAGCAAAGAAGATTTAACTCGTCAGAACCCGTAACTGCGATAAGAAGATCTGCCTGGCTTATTCCCGCCTCTCGTTGTACGTCGGGGGTCGCGCCGTTTCCGACAACGCCCATAACGTCGTATCTTTCGGTTATGGATCTTACCTTGTCCGCACTGAGGTCAACGACGGTAACGTCGTTTCCGTCAAGTCCTAATTCCTGGGCAAGCGTTCTTCCTACCTTGCCCGCGCCAACGATAATTACCTTCATTCGTAATAACCGTCCTTTTAAAAGATTTTTGCGCAGACGCTTTGCCCGCGCTTATATTTTATTTAATTATATATATTTTTCCGCGGTTTGTCAAGTTTATATTTAAAAAGCCTTGAAGAAATAAGGAAAAATATACAAAAGCTTCTAAAAAATATGCTTGCAAAATTTAAGTTATAGATTGAAAAATTGCTAAAAATGTCGCATAAATGTAAAGTATGGTTAGAATAAAATGCGTTTTTTCGGTAATTCTCGTGCGTGGCGGAGAGAAAGAAAATAAAAAAAACAGTCGCAAATTTTTTGTTTTTCAAAAGTCGTATTTTCTTTTTCGTTTTCTCTTTTTTGCGCGAGATAGCAATTTTTGAAAAAACTGTTTCCTTTTGCCATCTTTTGTGATATAATGGGATAAAGATGTTTCAAAAGAAAAGATAAAGGGGAAATAAAATGAAGAAAATAATAAGCCTTGCTCTTTCTCTCGTAATACTGATTTTGACCTTTTCCGTAATGCCTCTTGCGGCAGACGGAGATAAAGAGATCACGGACTACGCGGTATATCTTGACAACGGCGTGCATCTCTTATTTAATTTCACCGACGGAAGTACCGAGTACGTGCCGGTTGCCGCAAAGGAGATGGGTGATCTGAAATCTCCCGAGGACTTTGAGGCTGTATATTCGGTTTCGGACTACGCGGCAGAGATCTTAAGAGATCCGTCTGAGCCTGTGCATTTGAAGTCGCTCGTTCGTTCAATGCTTGGTTACGGTGCGGCGGCGCAGATATACTTTGATCATAATGCCGAAAATCCCGTAGGCAGACCCGTAACGGATACCGAGAGGCTTATCGAGGCACAGGCGCCCGAAGTTAAGGTAGAGGATACGGCTCGGCTTTACATTGGTGCAACGCTTCTTCTCGAGGCTACCCTGACGCTTCGCTTCTACTTTTACGGAACGGATAATGCGGTCACGGTTAACGGAGGGGCGGCAGAGGTAAAGAACGGCACGGGCTACTCCTACGTAGACGTTCCGGTTATGCCGTACGAGATGAGAAAGAGCGTTACCGTTTGCTCTGCAGATACCTCGATCACCTACGCGCCCGTAAACTACCTCAAAAATATGCTCGGCAGTGAGGACGAGGACCTTAAGAGCCTTTTGGCAAGCATTTATGATTACGGCATGGCGGCAGAGTCCTATCGCACTATATCAAGCTGTCCTAACCACGAGCCTGCGACTGTTGAGATTAAGCGCGTTGCAACCCTATTTAGCGAGGGGTACGAGAGCGGTGTCTGTGCCAATTGCACAGAGATAGCAACCAAGATACTTCCAAGGACGGCGGCCAAGGTAATAAACCCGACCGATGAGACCTGTTTTTACGGAAAAACACCCTTGGGTGATCTTGTTTCCTCGGATCCCGAGGTGCATTTTTATCCGACGGAGGACGATCCGGAAGGAAAATCGCTCTATATCGAGTACTCAATACTCTTTAACGGAACGCTTGATACGTATGATATGGATGGTGAGCCGCTATATATAGACTCTCCGATATTTTCAAACGCGACCACTAACTCATCCGTGGTAAGCGTTATGAGCCTGTATCCTAACGACAAGGATAGCTGTCCTGCGGGAGCTTTTGAATTGGATAGAGCCGAAAATATAATCTACTACGAAAACGACGTTGTCGGAATTAAGACGAAGGGCGGAAGAAGCTACTACGCTATAAACGATCTTTACGGCTGGCACAGAATAGGCTACGAGATCACGCAGACTGCCGAGCCGGATTCTGACGGCACGGGTGTAGTCTATCATATCTATATGACCGTCTACGTTGACGGTGTTAAGGCAATAAGAGCCGACGTTACCGATATCCTTGGCGCGGCGCATTATCTCTATACGGCAAGGGTCGAGGACGGGGAGCTTGTATACGCTGATAACAAGCAGATGCAGAAAAAGGCTGTTTCACCGTTTGTACTCTATAATGCCAACCCTGACGTTTATCTTCCGGTTGCCGACGTTTACGTTTCCTCGGGCAACGGCTTCGTCGTTGACGTACAGCCCGCAACGACCCTCGTGACAGAGGACTTTGTGCAGGGTGGCATGACCGTAAAGGACGCGAGGATTCATTTTACAACAAATGATTAGATTTTAAAAGCGCAGAGCCGCCTTGGCTCTGCGCTTCTTTGTATAACGAAAACCACGCGATAGTCGCGTGGTTCAATAGAGGCTCTGCCGATGAACAGAAAGCAAACGAAAACTAAGTGCAGAATGTTATTTTGTGTGAAAGGCTCCCTTGTGTAAAGGGAGCTGTCAGCAAAGCTGACTG
>JAFYRZ010000171.1 GCA_017546745.1 Clostridia bacterium | reverse complement strand
GCTTAAGGCTTGAGCCTGCGCTCCTCTTTAAGGAGTCTCCCATAACGTCCATTCCGTAAAGGAATAGCGCAAGTCCGCACAAAAGCGAAAGCACGTCAAAAATATCCATTGTATTCTCCTTTTGTCTTACATTAGTTTTTGTCCGTTTACGATAAAGGAAAAGCTTACACCGAGCTTTTCCGCAGCCTTGCGGCAAAGAAGCATTCGTCCAAGAAAGATCTCAAAATACTCGGTGACAGAGCTTATCGCGGTATCTATATCTATCGAAAGCTCGATTACCCCGGGCCTATCAAGGCTGATATCCGCGCGCTCTACCGAGAAATTGACCCTGTCGTGAATATCGAACCTGACCTCCTCCGAGTTGCGCACGCGGGTGCGCCGAACGTCGGATTTATCCGCAATTATAAGCGCAGCGGCAAGCGAGCTTACCGGAACACCGTTACCCTCGTCATGGTTTCCGATAGCGGTAACTATCGCGGCTATCTCCTCGGGCGGCATACCGAGCTTATCAAGAATTCTGAAAGCGATAACGGCACCCGACTGGGAATGCTCCTCGCGGTTAACGAGGTTACCTATATCGTGAAGATATCCTGCGATTTTTGCAAGCTCTGCCTCACGGTCGGAATATCCGAGCGAGAGAAGTATACTGCTTGCAACCTCGGCTACGCGCGTAACGTGCGCAAAGCTATGCTCGGTGTACCCGAGGGCACAGAGCGAGGAGTCTGCCGCCCTTATGTAAGCGCGAACGGCCTCGTTGTTTTTTATATCCTCAAAGCTTATCATTCTGCCTCCTATAACAGTTTCGTGCCGCAAAGCCTTGCGGCAACCATATATATAATCATTTTAATTATATACTATCGATATAAAAATTTCAAGCAAATTCTAAGGTTTTTTTGACGAAAAAAGGGATATTTTACAATTGTCCTTTTCTTATTGACATTCTTCCTCATTTATGCTATAATATACTATTATAATTAAGCAAAGGAGTTTTAATATGACTGCTTTTCTTTCATACATTCGTGATATAAACACCGTATCGGTCGTGGTAAGGATCTGCCTTGCTATGCTTATCGGCGGAGTTACAGGACTTGAGCGCGGAAAGCAAGGACGCGCGGCTGGTATGAGAACGCACATTCTCGTTTGCCTTGGCGCAACCCTTACCTCGCTTCTCGGCTTTTACACGACGGAGGTGCTCGGATATTCAAACGACCCGTTAAGAGTAGCGGCACAGGTCGTTTCCGGTATCGGTTTCCTTGGTGTCGGAACGATACTTATAAAGGGTAGATTTCAGATAACCGGACTTACCACCGCGGCAGGTCTTTGGTGCGCGGCAACCGTCGGTCTTGCGCTTGGCGCAGGATTTTACGAGGCAGCGCTTGCGACCTTTCTCTCCGCTCTTCTTACCATAACCGTTATACATAGGCTTGAATACACCATAAACAAGCGCCACTACCGCTTCGGTATCTACGTTGAGGTGGAGGGCACCGATAAGATAAGAAGCACCATCACCGAGATCGAGGAAAGATATCATATAACCGACGTGCAGGTAACAGCACCGAGAAGCGCTATGACGGGCAACGTTGGTATCGAGGCAGTAGTACACAACAAGCACTCCGATCTTACCCCCGATATAGCTGCAAAGCAGCTTGAAGAGATCCCCTCCGTAGTATACGCAATCGAGTCTATTTGACAACCTTTGTTTACAATATAGGCAGCGCGGCTTCAAAAAACAGCCGCGCTGCTTTTTTCTTTAAGGACCGGTATTTTAGCGGATCCCCGACCAAGGCAGACTCCGATATTATCCTATCCAGGTCATCTCTTATATCGGATACGGCTCCCTTGGCATAGATAAGCGCCGCACATTCAAAGTTTTGATAAAGGCTTCTTTGGTCAAAATTTATGCTTCCGACAAGGGCCGCCTCACCGTCTGCCAAAAGTATTTTTGAATGCAGAAACCCCGGGGTATATTCGTATATCTTAACCCCCGCGAGAAGCATATCGCAATAAAAGCTCTCTGCCACCGCCTTAACGAAGCGCTTATCCGGCACACCCGGCAAAATCACGGTTATTTCTACCCCTCTCCTTGCCGCGCGCAGAAGTGCCTCGAAAAGCTCGGCATCCGGGATAAAGTACGGAGAGGCAATAACGAGGCTCTCCTTAACCGCATACAAAAGGCTTATGATGACCTCGCGCGCGACGCTCGCTCCGTACATTCTTTGCGGATATGACGAGAATAAAAGGCAGGTCGGAGCGTTATCTCCATTTCTCCTCTCATATGGAAGACGAGCGCTATGCCCGTCCTCGAAATTCTCCCGACAGGCTATTGCAAGCATAAATTCAAAGCTCTCGCCTACCGAAAGGGGCGAGGGCGATTTTATTTTTAAGCCCGAGTCCTTCCACCTGCCACACGAGTTCTGACCGTAAAGATATTCGTCGGATATATTTATGCCGCCGGTATACAGCGTCCTGCCGTCTATTACGATAAGCTTTCTGTGGTCGCGAGAGTTCGTTTTCCAAGCGCTTGCGGATATCGGTGAAAAGGGTACGGCTAATATCCCCAGCCTTGCAAGGCGGAGGGAAAAATCCCCTGCAACTCCCGTTATCGAGCCGAGGTCGTCATATAGCAGGATTACCTTCACCCCGCGGGAGGCGGCACGGGCAAGCGCACCTGTCAGTCTATCAAGAAAATCCCCCTCGGAAACGATATAATATTCGAGATAGATAAACTCCTCGGCAAGAGAGATTTCCATAAGGATATCCTCCGACATAGCCTCGCCCGAGGCAAAGTATTCCGCGGAAAAATCACAGGTGATTTCCGCCGTAGGGTCAAGTGATATAGCGGCGGCGACCGCACCGCGAATAAGCTCGGGCGTGTCCGACAGGTCGGGACGGACGTCGCACCTCCCCTGCGGCATTTCTATGCGTGAGATGTACGCAAGATATGCTGCCGATACTACCAAAAGCGGTGCGGTTACGGGAAAAATGACGCAAAGGGCTATATACGACGATTTTAACTCCGCGCGCTCCCTCATTCCTAACACGGTAAGCACGGAAAGCCCCGAAAGGAGGAAAAACAAAGCGCGAACGTCGGGAAAAAGAAGGAGGCAAAGGAGATTTACCGCCGGAATAGCAGAAAGGAATACTACCCCGAGAAAAATTTTCTTAAGATGCCTGTTTTTCATTTATTTACCCCCTAAAAAAAGAAGACTACCCACGGTATTTTGCCCCCGTGGGTAGTCTTTATTCGATATCGGTGGATAGCCCCGATTTAATCTCAATTATTCCGCGCTCTCGGTGAACTCGTCAAATCTTCCGATACCGACAAGGTCGTCTACCGGCATAGAGAAGATCACGGCGCCGCCCTCGGTCTTAAGACCTGCAGAGTCCCTGACCGCCTCCATAATTTTAAGCTTATATTCGGAGGTCGTAAGGAAGAACACGCTGTCGGTCTCCTGGGGGACGGACGTGCCTATATTATGCTCTGCCATCTGATTCTGCAGGCTCTTTGTATGGAATACCGTAGCACCGGTCGCACCCGCTGCGCGAGCGGCGTCTATTGCTTCGTCGGTATATTTTCTGTTAACAACTGCTATAACAAGCTCGTGCATCGTGGTTTTCTCCTTTTTGGAAATTCTGCCGCGCTGTGCGGTCTTTTCGCTCTGCCTTCTTGCGTCAGAGAGTATACCCTGCTCTACGAGCCCGGATATACCGGTAAGCGGCATCGTAAAGGCGATTCCCCTACCTAAAAGATAGAGCCTTAACGCGTTTCCGACGGCGGAAAGTATAGAATGCTCAAGCTCTGCGGGGATAAGCGACATCGTTACCCTTTTTTCTATCTCGTTAAAGCCGAAATAGCTTTTATGGCTGGAGGGCGCTGTTCCGTGGCCGAGGCCCGAGAAATGTAGCGCACAGCATACGCTGTTTACCGTTTCCGAGAATTTTACCTCGTCCTCCTTATTTATAATTCCGACAAGGAGCTTAACGCGGTTTTTATTAGTTGTCTTTTTAGCCATAAGCCACCTCTTTACGTACGGTTCTTGTATTCATAAAGAACGAAGGTCTCCTCCGCGCTTATGAAGCTCTGAACGTGACGGCGGCTCTTGATCTTATAGACCAAGCCGCAGATCTGTATTGATATGATAGGCGCCATAGCAACGAGCGCAACGCAGCCGAATGCGTCGGTCATAACGTTACCGCCAAGCACCTCACACGCGCCCATACAAAGGGGCAGGACGAATGCGCTCATCATAATACCGCTTGCCGCACCGCCCGAGTCAAAGGAAATTCCGACGAATATTTTCGGAACGAAGAAGCTGAGCAAGAGGGCGATAGCATAGCCGGGTATGAGGAAATACATGATCGATATGCCGGTAAGTATACGCACGGCGGAAAGTCCGAGCGCGGCACACACACCAACCGAAAGACCCATAGAGGTGGTGGAGGCGGGGATAGCGCCCGCGCTCATCTGCTCTACGAGCTTATTTAAGACGACGATAGACGGCTCCGCCTTTACGATAAAGAAGCCGAGAAGCATGCTTACGGGGATAAGAAGCCAGCCACCCGCCATACCCGCAATTCCGCGGCCGATAGCGTCGCCGACGGGGATAAATCCGATATTTGCACCCGTGAGGAATATCGTAAGTCCGACGAGGGTGTAGCCAAAGCCGAAGAGTATTCTTATAAACTGG
>JAFYRZ010000015.1 GCA_017546745.1 Clostridia bacterium | reverse complement strand
GTACATACTCCGCTTCCGTTGAATATGAGGAAATCAAGCAATCCGCCGATCAAAAGCAGCGGAATAAAGGCAAAGGGTCCAAATGTAATAAGGGGAACAAGACGAATTCGCCTTCTCATATCCGCATCACCCTCTTTATCCAATATTGCCAAGGCCGCCTTCTGCGCACCCATTCCCATAGACGTCGGGCTGGTCTCGTGACGGATCAGGCCTCTTAGACGAACCTTTTTAAAATAATGGCTATAACTGTTGCCGAACAAAAGCGAGCCGGTTCTCTTGACGTCAATGTGTGCAAGGCCGTTATCGTCAAGAATTCTTGCGATCTGCATACCCGTAAGACCAAGGCTGTTTCCTCTGCGGTTAAAACGAAAATACTTAACTACGAGCCAAATGCTCGTTATGCCGGACACAAGGCCGACGACTGCGATCAAAGCGCCAACGATAACCAGCGCAATTTCAAGCGTCATAATTTTCTCCTTCTTATTTTTTTAGCGTTAGAGCTTCACTGCTTTTTCTGTTTTTTAGAAAGAACAAAGGACATAAGGGTGACGGCGATCAAAAAGAGCTAAGCGGCTCCGCCGGCCATTATTAAAAGCTAAGCGAATCCACACGGCCGAGAAGCTCTGCCAGCATCTGCTTACATCTTGCGATCCTTGCGGGGCTGTCAGCCTCATCGGGACGGCGCGCAGCACGGCGAAGCATACGGGTATAGCCGATGATCATCGCCTTTTCCGCTACGCTCCTGCAAACCGCCTCGTCCTCCGTTCCAAGATAAAGCTTAAGCGCCCTATTCCAGAATTTTTCCGACGTTACGCGGTCATATCCCATAAATTGCATAATATCATCGTGATTCAATTCCGAAAAGCCGAGAAAGGCGTTGAACATAGAACCAAGCTCAAATACGGGGTGACCCATACAAAGCGTATCCATATCGATAAGAAGCGGCTCGCCGTTTTGTACCATAACGTTATTGGTGTGGTAGTCACCGTGCATAAGGGTGTTCTGCTTCGGCACAGCCTCGATCAGCGCGATAAGCTTTTTGCCCTGCTCCTCGGGAATGTGATCAGATACGAATCTTGCCCAATCGAGCGCGGTCTCTTTCATATCCGGAACCTCACCGTCCTCAACCTCTACTGCGTGGATGCTCTTAAGCATATCTACGTAATAGCCTGCCGCCTCGGTCAGATCATCGGGATTTTTGCGGATAAGCTTAGTAACGCTCGTAGCATTAAGAAGCTCGGTAACAGTGCCGTAGCCCTCGCCAACGCGAACGATGCCGTAGGGGATAGCGGTGTTGATTCCGAGGACGAACGCGCGTCTTGCGTTCTCTCTCTCCTGCTTGATCTCGGGGAGCGCATCCTTAGCGAAGTAGGTCTTAAGAATGGTCTCGTTATCGTAGCGATAAACGGCTCCGTTCGCGCCCTTTGCGATAAACTCACAGCCCTCAACGCTCATTCTCTGATACGCCTTTTCAACCGTTACCATATCGGTAAATCCGGTCATATCAAATACCTCGTAAACGTCCGGCGCAACGTTGATGATAGCGAGATTCGCATCTTCCTTTCTAAGCTTTAGGATAACGCGAAGTCCTGCACTGGATACGTACTCTAATTTATCTGCGTCAACAACGGTATGCTTTCCGGGATTTTCCGCCTTGATAGCAAAGATCTTCTCCTCTGCTACGGGCGCATTCGTAGCATCGATCCTACCCTCAAGAGCGATATATAAAATGTCTTTATCTACACGATATGTAACGTTCACTTGTCATTTTCTCCTTTTTTAAACACAATTTCTGTAAGCGTCGTATATTCGAGCCAAGCCGAAGTATGCGAAAGACGCTTCGTCAAATCCGCAATAGATCGGTAATACCAAGCCTGCTCATCGGCATTCTTCTGATTAAATCTTTGCCACATAGCCGCGCCCTCTTCCTTGAAGTCGCGATAGATAGAGCGCATATTGGCAAGCTTATCCCCGAGCCACACCGTAAGAACGCCGATATCGTCGGTATTCTTAAGAACGGTAAGCGACTCCTCCTTGCGGATACGCCAGGTATCCGACGGGGGAAGGTCTGCGCGCTTATCCTCAGTCTCCGAGGCAACGAGCTCCTTTACGCGCTTGCCGAATTTCTCCTCGATCTCGGTTAAGCTGATGCCCGCATCCTCTACGACGTCGTGCAGGGCAGCCGCGGCGATCAGGCTTTGGTCATCGGTCATGCTGCCGACTATCACCGCCGCCTCCATTGGGTGAAGAATATAGGGCGCTTCACTTTTTTTGCGTCGCATTCCGTCGTGCGCCTTTACCGCGAATGCAATAGCCTCACTTACAAGCTCCATCATTCCTCCCCCGGGGCAACGGAAAAATCCTTCAGGATAACGATCTCTGCCTTTCTGCCCGTTACGCCAACCGTCACGTTATCGGCAACCGAGGCGATAATAGACCTTTCAAGCTCGTCGTATTCCTCGCCCTTTTCCTTTTCGGCGCCGTTTTTGTACTCCTCGAGAGTCCAAAAATAGGAGTAGTTAACGCTCTCGCAGCAGCCGGTTGCGATCTGAAGTCCCTCGGCTACGGGTGAATAAGCCTTAAAAGCATTTCCGTCGAGAAAGATATCCTCAAGCACCGATCTGATCTTTCCTACTATGCCGTGAGCGGCGGCGTTTTTTCTGTCGGTTGCGGTTTTGATAAGCTCCTCCTTTTTATCGGGAGAAAAACTCGAAATATTCAAGGATGCGTTTATTTTACATACGCCGTTTTCAAATTCGATCCAGATCTCGCCGCCGAAATCTCCTATAATGTTAGGAAGCATTCCGTCAAGCTCCTCAAGGAGCAGGCGCAGCTGAAGCGCCTGCTTTTCGGTAAGGCCGTTATACGCCGCTACCCTCTCGCCCTCCTTAAGAATCGCCGCAAGATCGTTAGTACCGTTTTCAATTCTGCAAACGTTTGATCTCATAAATCTGTCTCCGATATTGAAATCCTGAATTACTCTATCACAAGGATATCTGCAAAGCCGGTCATTTCAAATACCTCCATAACCTCTTCGCAAACGTTCGTTACCTTCATAGATCCTATCTTCTGCATCTTCTTCTGCGCTCCGAGAAGCACGCGAAGACCTGCGCTGGAGATATATTCAAGCTCTTTCAGGTCAAGAACGAGATTCTTTACATTTGCAACGTCCTCGTTAATGGTTTTGTCCAGGGCAGGTGCTGTGGTCGTATCAAGTCTTCCTGCAAGCTTGATAACGGTTTCCTCTGCGTTTCTCTTGATCTCAATAGTCATATTCGTAAATCTCCTTTAAATCTTTTTAATCATTGTTAAAATGTTCTCGCCGTTTTCATAGGCGTATGTTACGGTATCCATAGTCTTTTTCGTTATAAAGATACCAAGTCCGCCGATCTCGCGCTCCTCTGCGGACAGCGTAATATCCGGGTCAGGCCTCTTCAAGGGATCGAAGGGCGTGCCCTTATCGGTCATACGGAAGGTAATATTGCGGCTTTCCTCATCAAAGCCGATGCCAAGGGTCATATCGCCCTCTCCGTCACCGTAGGCATAGTGCGCAACGTTGACGAACACCTCTTCGATAGCGACACAGATCGCCGTCTGTATCTTCATAGGACATTCATAGCTCTCAAGCGTGCGGTCTACGAATCCGAGAACGTCCGAGAGCGCCTCAACCCTTGCGGGAAATGATTGATAAGTCATGCTCGCACCTCCTTCTTTGGGTCTATAATCAAACATAAGCATCGTAATATCGTCAAACTGCGGAGCCTCTCCCACAAATTCATCGATATTTGATTTTAATGCCGGTAAAAGTGTAACAGCGTCTACGGTTGCGTTTTTATTCATAAAGCTGAGAAGTCTCTCTTCACCGTAAAGCACGTTTTCCGTGTTGGTTGCCTCGGGCACACCGTCGGTATAGAGGAAGAGTCTGTCACCCGGCAAGAGCGTAAGCTCTCCTACGCGATAGCGCACGCCCTCCATTCCCGCAAGAACAAAGCCTGCGCGCGTCTTAAGATACTCAAACTCTCCGCTTGCCCTCTTAAGCAGAGGGGGATTATGACCGGCGTTTGCAAACTGCATATTTCCGGTTGTAAGATCCAAAATACCCATCCACGCGGTAACGAACATACCCGACTCGTTATTCTCGCAAAGCTTTTCGTTCGCTCTTGTGAATATCTCGTTTACGGGCATTCCGCTTTCCGCCAGATCCTTGATGATGGTCTTTGCCGTCATCATAAACATTGCCGCGGGAATTCCCTTACCCGAAACGTCGGCGGCAAGAATGGCAACGGTCGTATCGTCAAGCTTATAGAAGTCGTAGAAATCTCCGCCGACCTCCTTTGCCGCGATCATCTCTGCGTATATTCCAAATTCCTCTCCCTCGGGGAAGTTGGTCGGAAGCGCGGAGAGCTGTATCTGCTTTGCGTACTCAAGCTCCTTATCTATACGCGCGGCAGCCTCGGCTATGTATCTTTTAAGGGTCGAAACGGTAGAATTTATATCGTCCGAGAGGGACGAGAACTCATGGCTTGTGCGAACGTCTACGGTAACGTTAAGGTCACCCTGCGTTATCCTGCCGAGAGTATCGTTTATCTTTTCAAGATTGTTGATTATAACGCGCTTGATAAGGATATATATAAATACGAACAGGGTCGCGAAGATTATGACCTGCATAAAGATCGACGTATAGAGAGATGCGTCGCGCATAAAGGTCGCCTCCGCCTTAGGCATAGCGGCGAGAATACAATATCCCTCAACGAACACGAAAACGTACATATAGGTCTCGCTAACGTCGCTCTTTCCGTCCACGATATCGTCGTAGTAAAGCTCGCTTGCGGTCAAGCCGTTTTCCATCTCCTCGCGAGGATTGATGCCTATCGCGGAAACGTGAAGACCGGAATACTCGTCATCCGTAACGAGCTTAAGCTCCTCGTCAAGCACCGCAACGAAGCCGCCCGTACCGACGTGACGGTTCTTGGTAACGTCTACAACGAACTCGTCAAGCATCTCGTGGAACTGGTCCGAGTTGTATCCGACCTGGATAAATCCGCCGTCCGAGAGCTTGACCGCGGCGTACTTTCGCCATTCGGAATCCTCACCTCTTTGACAGTATTCCTGCACGTACTCGTTCTTCGTCTTTAATTCGTCAACGAAGGCCTTTGACTGAGGATAGTCGTTCATATTGTAACGGTCTATCACGCCGGGATCGCTCGAGTTAACGATAAGTCCTAAGGCGTTTACGATATTTATTTCGGTCAAGCCGTGCTTGTTTGCAAGAGCGGCAAGCGCATCTGACGGAGCCGCCTCGTACTCTGTCTTGACTGCATTCGCAATACTGAGAAGCTGCTCGTCTGATTTTCCCTTGACGTCTGCCACTACGTCGCCGATCGCGGCGGTAAAGACCTCCTTGGTCTCTATCTTGACCATTCCGTTCTGCAAAATATAGGTGAACGCACTCGTAACGAAGAATGCGATAGCGATGCAGGCTAAAAGTCCGCGCTGGAAGGTGTTTGCTATCCTTTCCTTACCTCGCTTCACCCTAAAGCTGTCACGGCTTAAAAGAGTTACGATAAGTATCGCACAGCCAACGGCGATAGCGTTGCCTATTATCATGGGAAGAGTTGCGCCCTGAACGAACTCAAACGCCTGTGAGGAGTTATCCATATTGGTGATAAAGATCAGTATCATATGGATTACCTCGCAGGCAATGGCGATAAAAACGCCGTAGCCCCACGTAGGCTTTTTATTATCAAACATGCGCTTTCTTAAAAGCGCCGCCATAAATCCGGCAAGGATCGTAGCGATACTGCAGGCTATGCGCGTATACGTTCCCGCGCCCCAATAGACCGAGAACCAGCGGTAAAGACCGCCGATAAAGCCGGCGATAATTCCGGCAGGCGCGCCGAAGATAAGTCCCGCAGAAAGCGGTGCCGCATCACGCACGTTTACGACAGCGCCGAGCCATTCTACGCCATAGCTTGACGCAAAGGCGGATACACCGCCGAACAGGATACCGATAATAACCTGCTTAGTCTTATACGGCAGATTCTTTATCGGGGCAAATTTATCTGCAAGATAAACGCAAAGAACAAGCAGACAGTTGATCAAAATTGGTATAGATAATCTCATTCGGTCACCTCGTTAAAGCGCACCCGTTATCAGATCCCAAAGGAAGTTGGCAAGCATATCGCCAAACAAGCCGATGAGAAGCAAAAGGGTCATATAAAGAAACATACTTGCGCGGCTGACGGAATCCTTGGTGACGGTGTAATAAAAATTAAACTGTCCTTGCATATTATCCGCTCTATTCTGATGCCACTGATAGGTAATGATATCCTCTCGGACGTAATCCTTGGGAAGATATCCCTCGTAAAGCTTCTCCTCAAGACGGTGGATTCGGTAGCAGCCTGCGTCGTTAAGCTCGTAGTTCTCGTCTATCGAAATAGTGATGACCGCTTTCTTGAGCTTCTGGCGGTGAAATGCGCCGATCCTCGTGATCTCCTCGGGCAAGAGCCTTGACTCATTGACCCTTATCGAATAGCCGTATTTTTCCGAAACGACGGGTGTGGTGATAAGATCGCGAAGCCTACCGAGGATATTTCCGACGCTAACGCGAGGCTTGAATATTTCATCAAGCGATTTATGCGGCATACGCCAGATAAAATATGCCTCGTCATTGTCAACGAAGGGCTGTAAGTCCTCGAGCCTTACGGTGATAAGCGTGCCGTCAGCAACCCCACCGAGCTGATAGTCGAGCGTGCTTATATGTACGATATCGACCGTCTTTCCGTTATAAGCGATCTCGGAGGTGTGGTCGTTCTTCTTGTAATCAACGATACATGCCGCGCTGAATGTCGCCTGAAGTATTTTAGTGTTATTAAAGCGGAGCGATACGTCGTCTATTTCCTCCCTCGCTACGGGGAAGGGAACGTAAACGTTAAGCGCCTTGCTTGATTTTACGCCGCGAATACGAACGGCAAAATCAACGTAGCTGCCACCCTTGGGGTTAAGCCAGTCGTTAATGTAAACGGTGCTGGTATCGTCTCCGTCGATCCAGACCGCCCAGCCGTCGTCAGCGTATTTTCTTTGTTTTTTAGACATCTCTTTTTTTCCTTTTGTAATTATTCGTCCGCTACCTTGGGATTTCTTGCCATTGCGTAATGGGTAACGGGGGACTTGGGTATAAGCTCCTCGCGCATAAGGTCAAAGCCGTAATGCTTGTAAAGCCCTACGTTCGTTTCCTTGTTCGTTTCAAGGTATGCGACCATGCGCTCGTCGTCGCAAAACTGGAGCATCGGGCGCATCAGCTTTGATGCAATTCCTTTTCCCTGCGCATCCTTTTTAATGGAAAGATTGAATAAATACCAATCATAATGGTCGGTAAACTCTTTCTTCAGGTTCATGGCGTATTTTTCGTAGGCGAGCAGCCTGCCGACAAATCCTAACCCCGTATATAAGAACAATCTGAGCCCACCGTGTCTCAAAAACGGCAAGGCCTCGGTTCCCTTAAAGCCGAACGGAACCCAAGCCGCGAATCCGTTCATTTCCTCACTGTCGGCGTATATGACCGCATCCTCGCTCATCGATCTTAAGGTAACCTTCATCAGAAGCTCAGATGCCTTCGCATCATATTTTCCCTTTGAGAACCAGTTATGCAAGGGGTAGTCGCGATACGCGTCTGCCGCAACCTCCGCAAGTCGGTCGAGGTCCTTTTCCTGCACGAGATAAAGCCCCGCGCGCTCTATGGCGCGCCTTGCAAGCGGTATCTCTATTTTTCTTACTAATTTATCCATTTTCCCACCTCGTGAGCGTTTTTAAACAATTTAAGATTAAGCCCTTTTGCCGAAGAATGTCTTGCTCGCAAGCAACGCTATGAGCGAAACGAGAAACAACACGGCGCTCACCTTATGAACGATCGCAATGGCGGCAATGCCTTGCACGTTCATTACAACGATACCCGAGATCAATGCAATGCCGTAAAAGGCGCGCATGACGATCTCAAGGGCGGGAATCCTCCACTCCTTCCTTGTCAATACCGTATACACGGCCAAAACCAATGCGCCCACTATCGAAATAGCGATGTGCACAGGCATACCCGTGAAGGCGAGGAAGAAGAGTGCCGCTCCCAAAAGCAGCATAATCGGGGCAAAAATAAGATCCTTTTTCATAATGCTTTTCCCTCCATGAGAATAATTATTTAACACCGTATCTTTTTTTGAATACGACAGACACAAGCGCAAGTGCCGCAGATACAGCACAAAGCCCGCAAAGCGCTTTCGCAATGGCTATGGCAGAGGTGCAGGTGTAAACGCTTTCGTATCCGTCAGCCTCGGAGGCGATCATTCTGAACGCAGTTATCTCATCCGAGTAGAAGGGGGTGTTTTTCGCCGACTCAATATCCTCATTGATCCTTGCTACCTCGGCATCGTACTCCTCGTCAGTTTCTGCCGCGAGAAAGAAAACGTAGCCGTCCTTGTAGTAATAACGGGATACGAGCGCCTCGTCAAAGTTCGAGTTGGTGATGATCTGCTTGCCGTCGCGGGTAAATTCAATCGCTCCCTCAAAAACGCCACCGTCGTATTCAGTCTTGTTGCTGTACGTCATTCCGTAAGAGATCGGTCTTTTGGAAATTTGAACCAAAAAGACGAGCGAAACTGCCGCTATGAGCAAAAATATCAAGGCGGTCTTGCTGCTGCTTAAAAGTTTTTTCATAAAATTCTCCAGAAATAAATTTTAATTGTTTTTCTTTTTCTCCCCGAGCCTATCAATCCCGAGGAAGACGAAGCCGACCGCAACGAATGCGGCGGAAAGGATTCCGATCCACATCAGAACGCCGGGAATACCCTGTGTATCAAGATTAACGAAGAAGTAGGGGTAGATAAGAGGCGTAGTAGTCGTAGGTATCAGGATAGAAGCGTCAAATCTCAGGATAAGCGCCTGAATAAGCAGGAAAATTACGTAACCGACGGGAAAGCCGACGGATGCGATCGGATAATACCACCTGCTCTTCCCTCTCTCGCGGAACAAAAACCAATCGGCTATATAAAGAACGGGAAGAAGAACGTGGAACAGGATGCTGCCTATTCTCCAGTTTGCCTGCGGGTCTCGCCCCTCGGCTCCTGCAAGCATAATGTTGAACACAAGGAAGGTCAAAAGAATTCCAAGCATTCCGATAAACTTAAGCATCGGAGCGGCGGTAACGTAGCCGTCATCCTTCTTCTTTACCGTCTGTATCAAGGCGGCAAGCATAACACCGATGCAGAGAAAATTGCTGATATTAGTGAAATGGACGTAAAAATCCCAGCGGATCGTGTTTATGTTATCAAAGATACCGAGGCTAGCCACAGAGCCGACGAGTCCGAGAGTGCAGTAGACCGTATAAAAAATCAGTTGTACAGTTCTGTTTTTAATCATATCTGTTCACCTTATTTATATGCAAGATAGCGCAACCGCTTCTCAAAATCAGTTCTTCTTCAAGGTGTTGATGATCTCGTCAACCGCTTTGTACTCTGCATCGTTATCAACCGTCCAAAAGCTGATTTCTACAATGTAGGTGTCATCTTCAAACATATAGTTTACAACGGTGTAGGTGTTGCCCTCGTAATCCTCGGTGGAAACGTACTTATAGCCGCCTATTCCGTTGACGCTAACAGCAGTAGCGGTAGTGCCGTATTCAGCGGCAAAATAGTTTGCTTCGGATTCCAGGGTGTACTCATCACCCTTTTCCCACTGATAAACGTCAAAGTCGATGCTGTTGTCATCCTTGTAGAAGTATGCAACCTGATCCTCGTCCATATCATCCTCTACCGAAGCATAACCGTCGGGAAGAAGGATGGAAAGGTCGGAAGTGCCGAGCTGAGTAGGCTTTGTGTTGCCGCAAGCGGCAAGTGCAAAAACGAGCATAAGCACAAGGGTTAAAATCGCAATTTTTTTCATAGTAATAAATCTCCTTATTATATTTTTTATTCTCTATTCTTCGCCTTTTTGCAGAGGACGAAGGATATAGTAGTAATACCTTTCAAAGGGTTCGTCAAGATTGCGGAGCGTGCTTTTCAAACCAGTCCACGATCTCGTCTATCACCCTCTCGCTTTCGGGCAGGGCGGGGTTCAGCACGGGAAATGCGTGCAAAAGCCTCGGGTCGCTTCCCATATTCAAGGCTTTTTTCAGCTTTCGCTTCGTAATAGATATAATGATGCTCTCAGCTAATCTCACTGCCCATCTCCTGTCAGATAGAAAATATTTTAAGGTCTGTCCTTTGTATATTCTCTGTGTATCTCACCGCTGCCGACCGTCAGAGATCAAGCGGCATTCGGATGAGAAAGAGGCGCTAATAAATTCCCGTAAAACACGGTAAACAGCACGAACGTAAGGACGATAGCGACAATGCCTACGAACTGCACCGCGAAGCCGAGCCTGCTCTTCCCTATCTTACGAAAGGCGACCGAGGCTCCGAGCCCGAGCCCACAAAGCAAGGGGGCAGACGCAATAAGCACGGTGACAGCCCAGCCTATAATGCCCAAAAAGCCGTCGTGATTCGGGCGGGAAAACAAGCTGAGCGCCATACAGAACGGGGAGGCAACCAGGTAAAGAGGAAGCAAAATGAAATTCGTAATGACCCCTATGTTATCAAGCCTTCCTCTGACAACGCCCTCTGCCCTCCTCGTGCGAGCCGCGAGCAAAATTCCCGCAATAATTCCGACTATTGCTTCGGTAAGAATGTAAATCCACATAACGTTCTCCGTTTCAAAGCGTACATTTGTAGCGCTGAAATTGCCTTTTTTCACATTATATCATCACGCGCGTTACAAAGGTGTTACAGACTGTCGATTCAAAAGAAAAAAAGGCGGTTTTTTAAAATTCCGCCTTTTGATAACAAAAAAATACTTTTCAGATTACATTTAATTTTAGCTTGTCGGCAAAGAAAACAGCCGCTTTTGTAAATATTTATTTACTTATTTCTTAAACGAAAGCATTGCGCAGGTTTCCTCTGCCCAGCTGTACTGTGTCATATATTCACCGCGAAATGCCGGCTTACCGGTTTCAAGATAGGTAAGGTAATCGCACTTTATAAGACTCGTATCTATACGGTAACAGGGGGTTTCGTGGCGAAGAACGCTTTCTGCCCCGACCGCCTTAAGAGTGTTTTTGAGATCCATTACGAGCTGGCGCAGATACGCCGCGTTCTTTATATCGTCGGTATCATCGGGAAACAAAACGGCGCATATCTGCTTTGCCGTCATTCCCGCACCCTTTCGGTCCACGAGAAAAGCAAGCAGCTCCTTCGTTTTTAAGCGCTTAAAGGCGAGCTTCTTCTCCTTGGCGTAGACCTCAAAATCGCCAAAGCACTGTACCCTGATAAGCCTTTGTTGTGCGCGAATGCCCTTGATATTATCTATCTCGCCCTGCACGTCGGAAGCCGATATCGGCTTCATTAAATACCCTGATGCATGCAGCTTAAAGGCGGGTATCGCGTATTCCTCATACCCCGTGCAGAATACTATCTTACATTCGGGGCGCGCAGAAACTATCCTTTCGGCAAGAGCGAGACCGCCCATACCGCGCATATTTATATCAAGAAAGGCAACGTCAACGGGATTGCCCTTTACATATCCCAGCGCCTCCTCGCAATCGGAAAAGCCGGAAACCGACGTAATATCAGACGAAGCCTCGACTGCCGCCACAAGAGCGCCGAGCATAAGCGCCTCGTCATCAACCGCTATTGCAATCATTCTCGTATCTCCTTAGGTATTTTTATCATAACCTTGGTGCCTACACCTATTTCACTTTCGATATCCAGCGTACCGTTTACCATCACCTTAAGCCTCTCGCGAATGTTTCTTATACCAACGTGGTGCCTGTCCTCCGAGAGCGTAGACGTATCAAATCCGGCGCCGTCGTCTACCACGGAAATGAGGTAGTCGTTTTCTGTCTCGTAGGAAACGACGCGTATCGTCCCCCCCTTCGGCAGCTTCATAAGTCCGTGCTTGATCGCGTTTTCAACGATCGGCTGAACGGTGAGCGCGGGGATATGGAAGTCGTCCGAATTCATCTCAAACGTAAAGGTCATATCCGAAAATCTCACGTTTTCAATGCTGACGTAATGATGCACGTGCTCCATTTCCTGCGACATCAGGATAGGCTTTGGGTTGTCAAGCTCACCGAAGTTACCGCGTAGGTATTTAGCAAAGTTATGCACGAGATTTCCCGCCTTCGGAGGGTCGAGCATACAAAGCTGCTCAATGCTTCCGAGCGTGTTATAGATAAAATGCGGGCGGATCTGGCTCATCATAGTGGCGATCCTGCTTTCGGTGAGCTCCGCATTCAAAACGATCTTTTCCATCTCCAGCGCTTTCGCCTTAGCGGCCGCATTGATATTGCTCGGTATAAGCTTCAGCACCATCACGATCGCTACCGCGAACAGGGCGGTGAAAACGTATTGCGAGATTATGCCGCCCCTCCAAATACCGTACCCCACGCCGATTACGTCGGCGGCAAATGCGATGAGGGGTAAAAATGCTCCCGCCAACAGCCATTTAAGATTTGTTTTTACGGTCAGAAATTCTTTCACAAGACAAATCGCAAGCACAGCGTTTACTATCAATTGTACTGCGATCCACCATATCCATAAATCGTAAAAGAGAATATCGCTTATGATCGGCAAAAGGAAAAACGCGGCGTTTGCTATACCGAGCAGAACTACCGTAAGCGTTCCTATTCTTCTCATCGAGGTCATAAAACACACGATAAATATTGCAAGAAAGAAGGTATACAGCATCATTGATGCGCCCACGGCAGTGGTGTTTAATACGATAGAGTCACTCCAGAACGACACCCCGTCTGCATTGTATGAAAAATAAACTCCCGCAAAAAGAACAAGGCCGCCAAGCAACCAGATGATCTTAGAATTCTTTATGTGTATAAGGCTTGAGAACAGAGCGATACCCAAAAGCATAATAGAAGCCATAATAAACATAATTCCTATGCTTCTTTCGGTCGCTCCGCTGTCGAGAATTCCCTTTTCAAATTCAATTCCCGACATAAGTGCCATGCTTGAAAGCATTTCATCAATAGCGGTTTCATTGCCAAAGGCGTGTGGGTTAGTAATAAAAATTCCAACGAGCTCTCTCGGACCGCAGTCATCAAAGGGGTACACGGTATGACTTTTGCCGCATTGAGAATCTCCGTACAAGGAATTTTCACTATCGCTAACCAAATAATTCATTTCTCCGTTTTCATCGATCTCATAAAACGTCAGGTTAATATGATTAGTGTAAAACGAAACCTTCAGGCTATCGGCGTTATCATCGCTCGGATCGTATAGATAGGCACCCAGATCCTCGCCTTCGTACCGCTTATAGAAGTTACCTATCAGGGTTACGTCGCCCTTTGTTGCCGGAATATGCTCCCCCTCAACGTAGGTTATCCAGGGGCCTTCATCAATACGGTACTTACCTTTAAAATAGACATCAATATCTAACGTCATTCCGGATTGTACACTGTTACTGTAATTGAACCACAAAACAGAAGCAGCAAGTAATATAAGCAACAAAATGCCCGAAATTATAAAATGCGATTTTTTTATGTTTTTTAATTTGTTAGCTAAACTCGACATTTATTTCTCCCACGTAAAAATCAGTTCAAAAAGTTAAATTTAGAAAATTATAGCACAAATTTGAATTCTTTTCAACAGCTCCGACCGAATATCGAAAGAAAAAGCGATTTTGAAAACCTCTTTTCTTTGCGTTTTTGACCACTATTGTTTACTTTTTGCAGGTTTTTGCTTGCGCAACTACGGTATGGCTTAAAAGTAAATCAAGTAAAAAAATACCGCACTGTTGCTTTATCTAATTTCAAGGCACCTTTTGTATTCGATCGCGGCAAATATCAGGGCGGCAACGCCGTAGCTCCAGTTTTTACCGAGAGGCACAGCCTTGTAACCAAGTCGCGGAAGAAGCGGCAGGGGAATAGTAGGGCCGCTTATCTCGGGCATAAATACGCCCTCGTCTGTCAGCTCGAGAGCATTAACGCACGCCTCAAAGGCGCGTACCGCAGGCTCTAAGAATTTCTTATCAAGGTAGCCGCACCTTATGCCGTGAAGCCAGCCCGCCGCGATAAGCGCGGTTGCAGAAAGCTCGCGGTAGGATCTTTGCATAAGCAGGGTCGAGAAGGTGTGGTCCTCTCTCATAAGCGGCAGAAGCGCCTCGCTCGTTTTTCTGAAAAGCTCGATTATCGCGGGTGCTTTTTCGTGGTCAAGACCGATATTATCAAGTATCATAGGAAATCCCGCAACGACCCAGCCGTTTCCGCGACCCCAGAAGGTATTTCTTCTCGGGAAGGGTTTCCCTGCCTTTACCCAATATGAGTGCGCCCAGAGGTGCTTTTCCTTATCGAGCATCATAGACGCGTACTGCTCGGGCTGGCGCGCGGCAAAATCAAGCAGCTCTTCATCACCGCTCTCGCGTGCGTAAAGCGAGGTAAATACCGAAAACATCATAACGCTGTCTATCCAAACGCTCTTCGGGTATATCTTACTCTTTTTACTGCTTCCTAAGTGGTTGAGGCAATCAAGATAGAGCCTCGGCTCGTATCGTATGTAGTCAAGCACCTTGTCGGTAAGCCTTTTATACTCGGGATTTTTCGTACGCTTATACATCGCGTAGGTGATAAGACCGGGGCAGCGGGATCCGACTGGTCTATAGCGGGGTCAACCTTTGCCCAATAGTCGCAGTACGCCTTAAGAAATTCCACGTAGTCGGTGGTGTCGCGCTCCTTGTCCATCTCGTCAAGCGCGTAGCCGAGAAGCGCCTCGCCCCACATCCATTTCATCCTCGGGTCAGCTGATGCAACGATATAGTCGGCAAGCGCCTTTACCTTTTCGAAAAGCTCTTCGTTATAATTCATACGTCACCTCACGAGATAGCCTTGATAAGCTCGGAAAGCTCGGTCATTTCATCTTCGGAAAGTTCTTCCGTTTTGCCCTCGCGGCATATGGGCAGGAATTTCTCGACCTGCTCGTTTTTCTTTTTTGAAAGCCTATATTTTCTTGCCATAATAAAGCCGAATGTCATAAACGCGATGCAGGTAAGCGCCATAACGTACTTTATTCCGTTCTGCGCGGCTACCGTTTGCACCTCGGCATCGCTGTTATAGCCGGTAAGCTCGAGGACTATGGTAAAAATATTGATAACTATTGCAGCGCCCGTCTTTCTTGCAAAGGTCATAAGCGCGCTGCACCCACCGCTGTGCCTTTTTCCCGTGATAAGCTCGCCCGCATCAACGACGTGGGGGAACATTATCCAGCTCGTAAGCTGTGCGCCCGCAAAGCCGACTGCAAGGAGAAATACCGCGCCGTATGCAACGTAAAGGCTCGAGCCGAAGATACCGAACGCGAGAAGCGCCACGACCGAAAGCGGAAGCCCGAAGCGGTAGATAAGGCTTACGTCGTGCGTTTTAATAAGCTTGTTGATAATGGGGAACGCAAGGAGCTGTACCGCTATGAAAATGCCTAAGAAAACGGTACTGCTGCCCTTGGGGGTGGTAACGTATTTTGCGAAAATTATTATTCCGGCAGAAAAGACCTCCATACATACCGCCTGTCCGAGGTACATACCGAGAAGATGTCTGAACGGCTTTATCTTAAGGGGTGCTACGAACTCCTTTATATCAAATCGGGTCTTTTCCGCGGGGATACTGACGCGCTCCTTAACGAAGATTGCGCAAAGAATTACCGGCAGGGCGAAGAAGATACCAAAGCCGATGCCGATTATGAAATAGAACTGCATCGGGGTGATCCGCCCCTTATCGAGCATACCCGTAAAGATAGAGGGAAGAATGGTGCATGCCGCCGTTCCGATGGTGGAAACGACAAGGCGAAGAACGTTTGCGCGATCTCTCTCCGCGCTCTCGGTGCTTATCTCCGCAGACATACTGCTATACGAAACGTTTATGACCGTAGAAACCGTATTATAGAAGAGATAAGTGATCGTGCAGTAAACAAATCTTTGCATTTCACCCTCAAATCCGATAGGAAAGAAGATAAGCGCAAAGGCTACGATAAGAAGAAATCCGCCGGCAAGTATATAGGGACGGCGCCTTCCCATTTTAGTTCTCGTGTTATCGCAGATGATGCCCATTATGGGGTCGCTTACCGCGTCCCAGCACTCGGCAATAAGGATAACGAGACCCGCAAGAAAGGCGGAAAGACCAACGACCTCAACGAGGAAGAAAAGGGGGTAAATAACACCGATAAGCGCCTGACCGCCGCCTCCGTAAAGGTCCGCCATAGCGAAGAAGGC